>DLFZ01000186.1:0-14722 GCA_002482435.1 Christensenella sp. UBA7707 | reverse complement strand
CCTTCCGCGGCAACAACTTCCGCGATGCGCCAACCTACGGCTCTGCCGGTGCGGTTGCCGAAAAAAAGCTTGAAATTGCATGGGAAAAAGAAATTCCCGGCAGCATTTCCAAGAGCGACAGCGGAAGCTGGTTCGGCTGCGGCTGGACGGGACAGCCGCTGATTGTGCGCTGGCCGGAGGCCACGCGCCGCATCATGAACCTTTACGACGAAAAGAAAAACCAGGATGGCCTAGTCGAGGTCATCTATGCTACAGAAAACAGCTATATCTATTTCCTCGATCTTGAAGACGGCAGCTTTACGCGCGACAAGATCAACGGCAAATGGACGTTCAAGGGCGCAGGCAGCCTTGACCCGCGCGGTTATCCGCTCTTTTATGTGGGCGCGGGCGACGCAGGCCCGAACGGGCCGGCCGAAAATATGATCATAAGCCTCATCGACGGCAAAAAGATCTACAGCTACGGCGCGCGCGACCCGTACTCGCTCAGAAGCTTCCTCGCGTTTGATCCCGCAACGCTCGTGCACGCGGGCACGGATACCGTTACCTATGCCTCCGAATCCGGTATCATCTACCAATTCAAGCTCAACACCGTGTACGACGAGGCGGCCGGAACCATTTCCATCGACCCCTCGAACATCCTCAAGTGGCGCTACACCACCGAGCGTTCGCGAGAGAGCGGCACAAAGGCCTACTGGCTTGGTTTTGAATCGAGTCCCGTTATTTGGCGGCACTACATGTACGTTTCCGACAACGCGGGCGATCTGTTCTGCATCGACATCAACACCATGGAGGTCGTTTGGATGCAGGACGTGATGGACGATACCAACTGTTCGCCTGTGTTTGAAATCAACGAAGAAACGGGCGAATGTTCCATCTACATCGGCACCTCGCTCCACTGGACGGTGGACGGGGACAACACAGGCATCATCCCCTTCTGGCGTATCGATGCACTGACGGGTGAAGTCGTGTGGAAGGCCGACGGCTACCGCTGCACGAGGAGCAGCGTTTCGGGCGGCATACAGGATACCGCCGCCATCGGCAAGCAAAACGTGAGCGACCTTGTATACGTTGCCTACGCCATGACGACTGAAACCGAAACGCGCGGCGTGCTTGTTGCCTACGATAAGGCCACCGGCGAAGAACGCTGGGTGAAAGACCTCGACGCATACACATGGTCCTCCCCCATCGTCCTTTACGACGACAACGGCGACGGTTATGTGATAGAGTTTGACTCGGCGGGCAAATGTTACCTGTTCGACGGCAGAACAGGCGACCTTCTTGACAAGCTCGAGCTTGAAGGTAATTTTGAAGCAAGCGCCGCCGCGTTTGACGATATGATCGTAATCGGCACACGCGCCTCCAAAATATACGGCATCCGCCTTAAGTAAGTGAAAACGCAAAAAGTGTGATGAACCAAAACGCCTTCGCATAAAAACATGCGAAGGCGTTTTTTTGCCGCACCGCAAACAACGCCGCACTTTTTAACGGCGGAGCGTAGAATGGACGAAAAAATCAACATCGCAATGGCGTTTTTGCTGCTTGCGGCGGGCGTATACTTTAGCGGCATTACGCGCTTTTTTCAGGTAACGCGTTTTTTTGACATGCTCATTATGCCGTTTCGCCGCAAAGGCAAAAAGGGCGGCATTTCGCCGTTTCGCGCGCTATCAACGGCGCTCGCCGGCTCGGTCGGCACGGGTAACATCGCGGGCGTGGCGAGCGCTCTCGCCATAGGCGGGCCGGGCGCGATCTTCTGGATGTGGGTGAGCGCCATTTTCGGTATGGCAACGAAGTTTGCCGAGGTGGTGCTTGCGCTTCGTTATCGTACGCGCGGCGCGGACGGCGAATTCAAAGGTGGCGCGATGTACTGCATCACCCGCGGTATGGGCACGCGTTACCGCTACCTCGCAGGCGCGTTTTGTGTGTTCGGCGTGCTCGCTTCGTTCGGCATGGGCAATATGGTGCAGGTCAACACCATCGCCTCGGCCGCCGAGCAGGCGACGGAGGCGTTTTTCCCCGGTACGGGCGCGCAGACGGTGGATCTTTTTGTAGGGCTTTTTGTGGCGGCAGCGGTAGGTGCCGTAACGTTTGGCGGCGCAAAGCGCATCGGTGCCGCAGCGGAGGTACTTGTACCGTTTATGAGCGCTTTGTACATCGCTGCCACGCTTTTGGTAATCGTGCCAAACTTCCATCTTTTCTCCAAGGCACTCAGTGAGATCATGCAAGGGGCGTTCGGCGGTTTCCGACCGGCCATTGGCGGCATTGGCGGGTTTACACTTGGGCAGGCATTCAAATGCGGCATGATGCGCGGCGTCTTCTCAAACGAGGCCGGCTTAGGCTCCGCCCCCATCGCGCACGCGGCGGCAGAAACCAAAAGCCCCGTGGAGCAGGGCATGATGGGCATACTTGAGGTGTTCATAGATACCATCGTGATTTGCAGCCTTACGGCGTTCATGGTATTGATGGCGGATATCGAAATTCCCTACGGCAACGCAAACGCAAACGGCATGGCCATTTCCGTACATGCGCTGGGTACTGCTGTAAGCACGCAGGGTGCGGGGCTTTTTTTGGCGGCGGCTGTGCTTCTTTTTGCGTTTTGCTCGGTTTTAACGTGGTCGCTCTACGGCGCGCGGTGCGCGGAATACTTATTTGGGGAACGCGGCGTGTTTTACTATAGGATTTTGTTTTTGTGCCTCATCGTGGTAGGCGCGTCGCTTGAGGTGTCGCTCGTATGGCGGCTTGGAGAAACGTTCAACTCCCTCATGGCAATCCCAAACCTTATTATGCTTGTGGCGCTTGCGCCTGAGGTAAGCCGCGCGGTGCGCTCCTACAAAACGCTTTTAAAATAACTTCTCCGCCGCGCAACAGGCGCTTATTTTTTCAAGCTATGGTATAATAGCCGCAAGCGGCTATTATACTGCTTATTCTTATGTGTGTGCGATTTTTGGCCTTAAGGCCAAACGCACATGCGCGGATTCTACCATAGTCGCTTCGCTTCCATGGTATAATAACAACTACAATACCTTAACCGCAGGATTGCGGAATCTATTTTACGAGGAATTTATGGCGCAAAAAGTCAACGGAAATACACAGGGCGTAAAAGACTCCATTTTGGAGCAGATGGCGCTCCTTTACGACGTAAAAATGAACCAAGATGAGTTTGCCACCTTTGAGCTTTTGTCGCAGATGGCGGAGTTTACCGCAAGGCTTCGGCGCGAGGTTTCCGTTTACATCGCGCGCGACGGGCGTGTGGTGGACGTTTCTTTGGGCGATACGGGTAAGGTGAGCATGCCTTCGCTTCGCCTTGTCAGAAACCAAGACAGGCTTAGTGGCGTTCGCTGCATCCATACCCACCCCAACGGCGATTCGCGCCCGTCGGGCGTGGACCTTGGCACGCTTCGAAGCGCGCGGCTCGACAGCATGGCTTCCATGGGCGTGAGCGCGGAGGGAAACCCGCTCTCCCTTTACGCGGCTTACCTTGGAGAAATGGAGGGAAACGAGCGCTCCGTGGTGCTTCTGGGGCCGCTTCGCCCCTATAAACTCCCCCAACGCA
Organism: Christensenella sp. UBA7707; assembly: GCA_002482435.1. GTDB lineage: Bacteria > Bacillota > Clostridia > Christensenellales > CAG-138 > UBA7707. The sequence continues at coordinate 11,172 of DLFZ01000186.1, read as the reverse complement.
TGCTTATGCAGGAAATCTACGCGGCGGACGCGCTGCTTAAATCGAGCACCAAGGAGGTGCTCGAATCCAAGCCGCAGCGCGCGGTGCTTGTGGGGCTTGAAAACGGCGGAGGCTTTGACTCTATGGCAGAGCTTAAGGAGCTTGCGCTTTCCGCGGGTGCGGAGGTCGTTGGCCAGTTTACCCAAAAACGCAAGGAGATCGACAACGCGACCTACATCGGCAGCGGCAAGGCCGAAGAGCTTTCCCTTTCGGTGAGCGAGCTTGAAGCGGATCTCATCATTTTTGACGACGAACTGAGCGCCGTTCAGGTGCGAAACTTGGAAGCCGCCACCAACACCGCCGTGATCGACCGCACGACATTAATCCTCGACATTTTTGCCGCGCGCGCGCAGTCGCGCGAGGGCAAGCTTCAGGTGGAGCTTGCGCAGCTCAAATACAGCCTCCCCCACCTCTTGGGGCAAGGCCGCACCCTTTCGCAGCAGGGAGGCGGCATCGGCACGCGCGGCCCGGGCGAACGCAAGCTTGAAATCGACCGCCGCAGGATCAAGAGGCGCATCTACGAACTCGAAACGGAGCTTTCGGAAATCGAAAAGCAGCGCGGACTGCGGCGCGAGCGGCGCGAGAAAAATAAGATTCCGCTCGTTGCGCTCGTAGGCTACACCAACACCGGAAAATCCACCCTTCTCAACACGGTTTCCGGCGCGGACGTGCTTGCGGAAAACAAGCTTTTCGCAACGCTCGACCCCGTGGTGCGTCAGGTGGAGCTTGCAAGCGGTACGGCGGTACTGTTTTCGGACACCGTAGGCTTTATCAGCAAGCTTCCGCATGACCTTGTGGAGGCATTCCAATCGACCCTTGAGGAAGTAAAGGAAGCAGACCTTATTTTGCATGTGGTCGACGCCTCCTCTCCCGAGCTGATGGAGCAAAAAAACGTGGTGGAAGAGGTGCTGTCAAAGCTCGGCACACTCGACACGCCGCGCATTGAGGTTTACAATAAGGTTGACAGGCTTATCGAAAAGCCCGTTGCGCGCGAAAACGCCATTTACATAAGCGCTATGAACGGCGAAGGGATCCCCGAGCTTTTGAACATGGTGGAACACGCGCTTGGCGCGTCGCGTCAAAAGGTGGAGCTTCTCATTCCCTACGGCAAATACGAAGCGATGTCGCTCATCCGCGCGGAAGGAAAGCTTTTGTCGGAGGAGCATGCGGAGGATGGCACGAAGGTTGCCGCGCTCGTGGATGCGCAAACGCTTTGGAAGCTGAAAAAACTCATCGGGAGCTGATGTTTTTTGGAAGTCCTTCTTGTTCCGCTCGTTCTTGTGCTCATGTTTGCGTCACACGCTTTTATCGCTAGCCGCGTGTTTTGGGACGCGCAAAGGCGCGGCCTGAATGCGCGCAGATGGCGGCTTATCGTGTTGCTGGTTCCCAGCGCGTGGATCTGGTACCTCATGGTACGGCCGCGAAACCGCAATCTTTATTAAAGCAAAAGGCTCTTTGCAAATCTATGCGAAGAGCCTTTTTTGCATTAACCGTTTCCCCTGCGGTCGTGCTCACCAAGTTGTACACGCCATAACTTCTCTCCACTTCGGTTTTTACCAAAGCTATGTTCCGTCATTTCCCGGGGAATTTTGCCGAAACACGGCGGCGTAAAGAAGAAAAGCGGTTTTTAAACGGTCCGGTTCCGCATTGCTTGCGGAACCGGACCGTTTAAACGCATCGCGTTTTCTTCCGGCGAAGGCCGTTAAAATTCGCGGTTGTAAATGAGCTTCACATGCCGCCTGCCACGGAACATGATGAGCATGGCCGCAAGCGCGCACAGCGCATAACAGCACACGATGATGCCGCGGATGGGCAAAAACTCGCCCAAAGCGCCCGCAATAAGCCCGCCCAGAATGGTGCCGAGCGTACAGATCATTTGAAAGCTGCCGTTGAAACGCGCGCGAAGGCCGTCGGGCACATAGTTTTGCGTAGAGGAAATGCGGATGTTAAACGACGTTACGCAGATAAAGCCGCTTACGAAGTTTAGCACCATCATCGCCACCACCGGCAGGAAAAGATAGCTTCCCTCAATGACGCTCGAAACAAGGTAAACACCCATGGCGATGAGGAACTTCTTATCCGTCGGGTATTTGAAGTTATAGTGTACGCTCCCGCCAATGAGCCTGCCGATGAGCGAACAGCCCATTACATAAGTGTAAAGCTCCACGCCAAGGTTTGGTTCCGCCTTGAAGTACGGCATCAAAAGCGTGCCTGCGGCGCTCGAAACGAGGGTGGACACGAAAAAGTAGGCGGTAATGACCAAAAGCCCTTTTTCCGACTGAATGTAGCCGATGCCCGCCTTAAAATCCTCACCATATTGCTTAAGGCTGTATGCCTTGGCACTGCCTAAGAGGTGCGATTCGTCCGCACGGATCATCATCTCCGCAGCGCCCGCAAACAAAAAGGTAACGGCGTTGAACAAAAACAGCGGTGCAATGTCGTGCGTGCGCTCGTAGAGGTGCGCAGCAACAGGCACCATCATAGCGGAAAGCGGGTAGATCATGCTAGAGATGGAATAGGCCTTAGAATAATTGCCCTCGGTGATCAAAAGCGGATAGAAGCTTTCGTACGCCACCTGATACACGCTGTCAAGCGAGCCTACAAGCACGCACACAAAGAGCATGACCGCATAGTTGAAAAAACCGCCTTGCAGCATAAAAAACATCAGCAAATACAAAACAGCCGACACAAAATCCAGAGAATACAGCGTTTTTCTTCTTGAAAAGCGGTCGAGGTACGGCCCGCTCAAAACAGGCATGACAACCTTTGGAAGGTTGTAAACCACCATCGTAAGCGCGTACAAAAAGGTGGACTTGGTATAATCGAGGATCAAAAGCCCCAAGGAGAAGCCCGCGATTGCGTTCCCGAGCATGGAGATGGTGCTGCCTGCCGTGAGCAGCGTAAAGTTGCGCGTCCAAAGCTTTGGCTTTGCCGTTTCCATAAAACAATTCCTTTGTTGTTCAGATTTTTTAAACCGATACGGACTTCTTACACCGTTCGCGCGAAGGAAGCGCTCAAACGAACGCTTCCTTCGCGCTAGGAAAAGTTGCTGCGCTTTTTAAGCGCTTTAAATCACGATGGTACCGCTTTCAAACTCCACCTGAATGCCGCCGTTTACCGTATCCGCATGCACGCTGTTGGCGGAGTTGTTTTGCACGTTGAAGGATTTGCTCATCTTCTGCCCGTTCACACGCACGGAGCCGGAAACGGTAGAAAGACGGAGGTTATAATCCTTGCCGGAAAGCGGAATTGCAATATGGATGCCGCCATTGACTGCGTCGGCATGCACTTTGCCGCGGATGCTGCCGCTCAGCCCGATGCCGCCGTTCACGGTGCTGCACTTGCAGCCGTCTGTCATGGCGATGTCGGACGCGCTCAGCTTACCGTTGACGCTGTTGAGGGAGAGGCGCTCGCCGCTCACCCCATCCACGGTGATACCGCCGTTAACGCTCTCCGCCTTCAATTCGCGCACGCGAAGCGCGGGAACCTTGAGCGAGCCGTTGACCATATCGAACGAGAAGCGCTCATACTGCGCATCGGGCAGCGTAATGGCGACCTCGCTCTTTTTTACAAACACAAACGAGCGGAACCCAAAGAATGAGAAGTGCGCGAACTTCTTTTCCTTTACGTATAGGGTATTGTCGCGAACACCCACTTCGGGCAGCGGGTAGCCCTCCGGGAAATCGAGCGCGATGGAGTAAGCTTCCCCCTTGAAAAGCGTAACGGAGGCATTGGCAAGATCGAGCTCTATGTTTGAAAACGAGTTCAGCTTTTCCGCCCCGCTTTGATCGGGTGCGGTTTGCTCCTTTGCGCTTTCCTTTGCGTAAGCGCGGGATTCGCGAACAATTTTATCCGCAAGCGCCTCAGGAGCGCCAAGCTCGGCGATGGCCTCCGCTTCGTTTTCCTCGCCAGCGTCCAGAAGGTACTCTTCGTAATAGCGCAGCGCCGCCTGACGCTCCTCATACGGAAGCGTTACAAGCGCCGCTTCCAGACGCGTTAAAAATTCCCTCCTGCGCATTACCGTAACCCTCCCAGTAATTTTTGTTTTTGAAGCTCGGTTTCCTTCATACATTCAACAATCCATGCAAAGCGCTGCACGCGCTTTTCTCCGCGCGGACTAACCCTCGTTTTTCGCATCGCTTCCACCCCCGATCAATAAGTGCTCCACCTTTTGTTTGTACTCCGCCCACGACAGGCGGTATTCTTCAAGCGCCTTGCGCCCGCCATCCGTAATGGCGTAGTAACGGCGAAGTCTGCCGGATATGGGCTGGTCGTAAGTAGTCAAAAGCCCGTCTTTTTGCAGCCTTCGGAGTACCGGATACAGCGTGGACTCTGAAATGTCCACAACCTCCTTTACGCTCTGCGTGAGAACGTAACCGTAGGTATCCTCTTTGTCCAAAACCGACAGCACGCATGCGTCCAGCAACGCAGAACCCAACTGAAATAGCATTTGCTCACCTCCCGATGGCGTCTAGAAAACCGTTTTGTATGCGGCGACCCTGCATTTACCAAGGAGGAAAACCCGTGTATATCATTGCTCGCCGCACACCATTGCCTTATGTGTAATACTATATTTCATATAATATTGTTTGTCAATGCCATTTTATCGCTTTTTCAAAAATATTTTTTGTGGTACAATGGGCATGGTAACCCCTATCTCAAACATGGCCAACCCGCAGCGCGCATGCTGTCGCTTGCGGGCGCTTAAAAGGACAGTTTCGTGAGAAAAACAAAGATCATCTCCATCGAAGGCATCGACGGAAGCGGCAAGGGTTCGCAGTTTGCGCTTTTGTACGAGGCGCTTCAATCGCGCGGCTATAGCGTGCAAACACGGGATTACCCGCGTTACGAAAGCTTTTTCGGCACGCAGGTAGGAAGGCTCCTATCCGGCGAGGGCGGCGTGCGCGCCGACACGGTGGATGGCAAAAGCATGGCGCTTTGGTTTGCGCTCGACCGCTGGGAGAGCTTTCACGATTACCGCGATGGTGCGTCGCAGTTTTTGCTTTTGAACCGCTTCGTGCTTTCCAACGCCGTTTACCAGAGCATTCGCGATATTGACCTTGGCAAGCCCGACATTGTAGATTGGGTGTTCGATTTGGAGTACAACCACTTTGGCCTTCCCCGTCCGGATGTGACGCTGCTTTTTGACGTAAGTTCGGCACAAGCTGAGGAAAACGTAAAAAAGAAAGGGTTTCGCGGCTATGTGGGCGAGGGAGCGGATGTTTACGAGCAATCGAGCGGCATTCAGGAGCGTGCGCGCAAAAAATACCTTGAGTGCGCAAAGCGGTTTGAAGAGATCGCCGTGATACCGTGCATGAAAGACGGCATACTTCTGAGCCCCCCTGAAATTTGCTCCCGTGCGCTTGACGAACTTCAGGCAAGAAACATCCTTCCATAAAAAGGAACTACTTCGTAAATGGAATTTAATTTAAAACGCCTCCGCGAGTAAATTCGCGGAGGCGTTTTTGTGATAAGAATCGTTTATTTCGCCTTTACCTTTTTAAGCTTGGCAAAGCGCGGCACGCCGTTTTGGTACACGGGCTTTGCTTCGCCTTCAATCAGCGGCAGCACATAGCTGATGAATTCCTCGGTCACGCCGTTGGCGCTCGCGTTGATCATGCTGTCGGGTACCTTCTTTTCAGTGTTGGCCACCTCCGCAAGATCGATGAGCTTAATGCTGCAAACATACTTGCCGTTTTCATCGTAGCTGCGCTCGAAGCCCACCATTTTATCGGTGATGCCGTTCACGGCGTTTTCCACGGCGGCTTTGCCCGCGAGGAAGGACTCGTTCACGTCGGTTGCGGAGGCGCTGTGCGCGGCGCAGCGCTGCATGAGCGAAAACTCGATGGGGCGCACCTTTACGTTGAGCTTTTCTTTTACCTTGTCGGCAAGGAAAGAAGCAAGACCGCCGAGCTGCTTATGGCCAAACGCATCCACCGCAGCGTTCGCGTTGGCGGCTTCGACGATGAGCGTGCCGTTTTCGTCATGCGTGCCCTCGGAAACGGCCACGAGGCAGTTGCCGTTCTTTTTATAAACCGCTTCAACATCCGCAAGGAAACGGTCTACATCGAACACGCGCTCAGGCAGGTAAATAAGATCCGGCCCCATACCGAAATGCGACGCGACACCCGCAGCGGCGGTGAGCCAGCCCGCGTGGCGGCCCATGCACTCGAGCACGCACACCATACCCTTGTCGTATACACGCGCATCCAGATAAAGCTCCATGCAGGTGGTTGCGATATACTTCGCGGCGGACGCGAAGCCCGGGCAGTGATCGGTGCCATAAAGATCGTTGTCGATGGTTTTGGGAACGCCCATGATGCGGCATTCGTAACCGGCCTGCTGCATGTACTTGGAGATTTTGTTGCAGGTATCCATGGAATCGTTGCCGCCGTTGTAGAAGAAATAGCGGACGTCGTACTTTTTGAAGATCTCGAGGATGCGCTTATAGTCGCTGTCGTCCACGGAGCTGTCCTTGAGCTTGTAGCGGCAGGAACCCAGCGCCGAGGAGGGCGTGTTCAAAAGCAGGGCAAGCTCTTTTTCATCTTCCTCGCCCATGTCGTAGAGTACGTCGTCGAGCACGCCGCGGATACCATGCGCAGCGCCGTAAACACGCGTGATGTCGGGGCATTCAAGCGCGGTTTTGATCACGCCGTATGCGCTCGCGTTGATAACCGAGGTGGGGCCGCCGGACTGGCCAATGATGCATGCACCTTTGAGTTGTTTTGCCATTTGTATATCCTCCATGGTTTTTCACCATTTTTTTGCGGAATGTATCCCATCCATAGAAGCGAAGCGGATTGTGGTGGAATCCGCGCGTGTGCGCTTGCCCGCAGGCGAAAACCGCACACGCCTAAAAATATATAATAGCGGATTCGCGGCTATTATATCACGCACGGAAGTTCCCTGCCAGTAACTACTTTTTCGGGGAAGCCTCGCTTCCATTGGTACCGCTTTTAGCTTACATGTAAGAAGCACCTTTCATTCGCTTTTCTTTTGCGCGCTTTCGAGCGCGCGTTTCATAAGCCTTTTCCAAAGCATCAAATCGGCACAAACGCCCGGGGCAAGCCCCTCCGCCTCGCGAAAGCGCACAAGGGCACGCTCGGTCACCGCATCGAACACGCCCGTGAGCGCGGCACTGTAACCGCAGCACAAAAGCGCATCCTGCAAAACAAACACATGCACCCCGCTCATGCCGCGCGAAAGATACGGGTAGCCGCGTGAAAGCCCGCACGGCGGCGCGGCGTAAACCTCTGCATGAATCCAAACCGGCGCGAGATAGTTTGGCTCCACATACGAAAATAGCTCTGTTTCCGAAGCAAGCTGCCTTAACCTTTCCCGCTCCTCAGAATTCGACCCCTGCCCCATGTGCAGCGCAAGCCCCGCGTAGTGTGCCGACTGACCCGCATGAAGCCCGCTTCCCACACGTCGAAAGCCCGCGCCAACGTACACAGGCGTATCGCTTGCTTCGCAAAATGCGTCATATGCTTCAAGCAGGCGAAGGTCCGTCCATGCAAGGTCGGTGTCGCTCTGCCCAAGGAACCCGCGCATGGCAATGCGCCCATGCGTGAGATACGGAAGCTCGGCACAAGCGAAACGTTCAAACTCCTGCGTACTGTGATTGTACAAAAACAAAACCGTCATACATTAAAGTATGGCGGTTTTTCAAGTTGGTTCGAAAAAACGGAAGCAAAAACCGCCGTTTTCCGCATGTTTTTTTGCCATCAAAAACAGGCATCCCGCCTTGCCGGAAACGCTGGGCGAGACGCCGCTATTCCCCCAAAATATCCCCGTGCAGGCGCTTTTCAAGCAAAGTGTGAAGCGTTTGGCTCACATGGAACTCCACCATGAGCGCTTCCGCTTCCATAAGAGCGCTTTTCTTTGCAGCAAGCGGAAGGTTCGCCTTTTTGGCGCGCAGCAGCAAGTTTTTTGGTGTATGCGAAAGATCCACAAACTCCAACACTTGCGTTTTATAACCGCAGGCAGTCAAAAGGTTGGCACGGATGGCGTCCGTAAAAAGCGCCGAGGCGCGCTCCTTGATGATGCCGTAGCGTGTAAGGATGGGAAGGTTTTCCGTTTTCAGCTGCGCGTTGAGCTCATGCTGGCAGCACGGCACCGAAAAAATATGCTCCGCGCCCCAGTTTACGGCGTTATACAGCGCATGATCGGTGGCGGTATCGCACGCATGCAGCGTTACCACCATGTCGATTTGGCCCTCAGGCTGGTAGCCGCGAATGTCCCCGAGCGCGAAACGCAAGCTTTGGTAGCCGAATTTTTCCGCGGCGCGGTTGCAGGCCTCGATCACGTCTTTTTTTAAATCAAGCCCCGTCATTTCAACCTGAAAACCCTTGATTACGGTGAAATAATGGTACAAAACAAAGGTCAAATACGACTTGCCGCAGCCAAAATCCACAACGCGAAGCGGTTTTGTCGCTTCATGCGCCCCAAGCGCGTCGTCTACAACTTCCAAAAAACGGTTGATCTGACGGAACTTGTCGTACATCGCCTTTACGATACGCCCATCGGGCGTAAGCACGCCCATTTCCACAAGCGGCCCAACCGGTAAGCCCTCTTTGAGGATGTACTCCTTTTCACGGTTGTGCGCGCTTTCTTTTTTAGGTGCCGAATCGGCGGCGGTTTTGGTGTAAAACGCCTTGCCTTTTTTGCTCAGTCGCACCATGTGCTCATATTTTTCGTCCCAGCCGTTGTACTGGCGGTACGCGGTGCCCATGAGCTTTTTTACGAGCGCTTTCGCACCTGCATCGTCAAGGTTTTCGTGAAACGCTTGCGCGCCTACCCTACGCTCGACCTGAAAGCCATTTCCCTTGCGGCTCAGCACAAGTTTCTCGACGCCTTTTTCAACGGGCGCACTCAAAACGACCTTATACGTTTCTTTTGTGAAGGCCGCCTCTAACGCGGCCCATAGCTCGTCCATGGCTCCCCCCTCACTGCCGGAAGTCGCGCGTGAACATATCGCTGTGCTCCACAAGGCTTTCAAGGGTTTCAAAACCAAGCCGCTTCAAAAGCTCGACCACATAGGGGTTTTCGGCAGGCGTTTGGTACGCGGCTTTGTCACCGTACTCGTACACGTTTTTGCGCCCCTCCTCTTTCGGGATCAAAACCTTGGGGCCGCCCACGCAGCCGCCCACGCAGCCCATGCCCTCGATAAAGTTCGCGGAGATTTTACCTTCCTTAAGGTCGCTGAGCATCGCCTTGCACGCAACTACACCGTCGGCCTGCATAGCATGCACGGCAATGGTACGATCGGGATTGATGCGCTTCACGGTTTTTTGCACGGCCTCGCTCACGCCGCCGGTGGTGGCATAAATCCTGCCCGCGCGGGAGGAATGGTCGCGTTCGTCCTCACTCATTTTTGCGGGGTCAATGCGCGCCGCGTTGAACACGTCGCGAATTTCATGGAAGGTGAGCACATAATCCACCGCGTCCGCAATGTCTTTTTCGCGCGCCTCCGCTTTTTTGGCCATGCACGGGCCGATGAACACGGTGACAGCATCTGGATGCAGCGTTTTTATGGCACGTCCGCACGCCACCATGGGCGACACCGCCGCGGGCACATGGGGCATCAGCTCGTGATAGACCTTGCGGATCATGGCGATCCACATAGGACAGCAGCAGCTTGTAAGTTGGTAATCCTTTTCGGTGACGATGTTTCTATCGAACTCGATCGCCTCCTTGAGCGTAAGGATGTCCGCAAACAGAGCAACTTCCACCATTCCCGTAAAGCCCAGCCGCTTGAACGCCGCGCGAAGCTTGCCCGGGGTAACTTCCTCGGTAAACTGGTTGATAAACGCCGGAGCGATTAAAGCGTATACGGGCGCACGAGCGCTGTGGATGGCCTCGAGCGCGGGAAGAATGTCCCTGCTCTCGGTCAGTTTTTTGCAAGCGCACGCGTCGATGCAGTCCCCGCAACCCACGCAACGCATCGGGTCGATGCTTACAGCGCCCTTCTCATCGCGAAAGATCGCGTCAAACAGGCACCTTACGGCGCACGGCGGGTTTTCTTCCTTGCCGCAAAGGCAATCGCCGGTGCGAAGCACCACAGGGTGCCCCTTTGGGTTCAAAAGGCAGTCAAGATGATGCGGGTCGAACTCGTCCGCCTTGAGCGCGCTTACTTCACCCTCTATACGGTTTTGTGCCGAAGCGCTTAAGAGCCTTTCGTAAAGTTCCTGAAATGTAACCATCGTTTGCCTCCCTTTGTTGCTGTGCCCATTATAGCAAAATTTTTTCAAAATGCGAACACCGGCATAAGATACCGTTTTTGTGGCATGTACAGCCATTGGCATAAAGTGAAGGGCAGACAACATTGTCTGCCCGAAATCAACGTGTTTTATGCGGCACATCGTTGCGGCCTTCGCCGCACACAAAGCAGCTTTTTGCTTACCGCCTTGTTTCCGCGCGCTTTTTGGGCGGCAGACGGCGATAATCCTTGCGGTCGCCATATTCGCGCCTATCGCTGTATTCACGCCTGTCGGCATGGTCGCGGCCATAGGGACGCGAACGGTTTTCCGGCTTTTTGTATACGTAGGGCGCAGCGGAAACCTGCCTGCCGCGAATTTTGGAGCGGTTCATGGCGTTAAGAACGTTATGAAGCTCGCTTTCCGGCACCGCGACAAGCGTGATGTCCTCGCGGATCTCGATTTTGCCGATGTCACCGCCCGTGAGCTTTGTAGCCTGCGCGATGGCTGCCACAATGTGCGCGGGCGCAACGCCGCTCGAACGGCCGATGCTCAAAGCGATGTTCGGCACGTCGGCGGTTTCTCCAAACACGCGTTCCTTCTTTTCAAAGTTGCTGTGGCTTCGCGGCTCCGAAAGGGCAACGGTTTCGCGCGGCTTGCCATAGCAAAGCTGAAGCGCGGCGGCGGCGATGTCCTTCGCGTCGAAGCCTTGGCCTTCGAGCGTTTCAACAAGTGCCGCGTAGCTGAATTCGCCCGCGTCCACCGCATCCTTCAGGGACTCCAAAATGGCCTCCTCGCCGCTTCTTTGAATGTCGGCGGCGCTGGGCAGGCTCATTTTTGTAATGTCACAGCGCACAAAGCGCTTGAGCTGGAACAGCGCGTCAAGCTGGCGGCCGCCGCAGCAAAGCGTAACCGCCCTGCCGGACTTGCCGGCTCT
>DLFZ01000084.1 GCA_002482435.1 Christensenella sp. UBA7707 | reverse complement strand
ATTATGTTTAATACCCACTTCCTTTACTAATAGACAGCGCCCCTCTGAAATATCAGAGGGGCTTTCATGCAATATGTACGATAATATCAATCACTTGCGGCGTGGCTTATCCCTAGTTGCACTAACTCAAGAAATGCAAGCAAACGGTTGTATCTTCATGAAACGGGGTGCAGTGATGATTGATGAATCAATGTGTAGAATACTCTCTTGCATCCAAACCGCTTTTCAGTTTGTGCATAACAGGTACCCTGCGGGGCCTTGTAGTATAGCAAAACATCCACGTCGTGCACTCCCCCATCATGCAATCAAACTGAAGTATCTTCTTTGCAAGTGACAACCTGCATCCAATTTTAGATCGAGATAGAACCACCGATTTGCGGAGTTTTAATTTTCGTCCATTGGCCGGCTTACGCTGTTTGATCATGCGCTCGGCAAGCGACGACGCATTGCTGTGACAGCGCATGCGATTGCTGCCTTGCCGATGTTTCTATACTTCCTCCACGTGAAGTACGCCCGGCAACGTGCCAAGCCACGATAGCGTATCCTTTCTGCTCCTCTTATGGTTTGACCTTAACAGGCAAATAAACGCAATCCCCTCAAAAAGATCGTTCGGCGCGGGGCTCACTTCGCTTATGCTAAACGCTTCATCGCGAAAAATTTGCAGGAGCTTACCGATGGAGGGCTTGTCGTGTGCCACCACATAGATGTGAAAGGTAAATGTCTTTTTCCCTAAGCGATCCTGATAACCGTCGAAACCCAGCATCGCAGTCAGCATTACCGCGCACATAACCGCTGCGCCAAGGTAGAACCCCGCACCGACGGCAAGACCAATGCTGGCTGCAGCCCAAAGGCTAGCTGCGGTTGTTAGGCCCGTAACCTTATGGTTCCCTGTGAGTAAAATGGTTCCCGCGCAGATGAAGCCGATGCCGTTTATGACTTGTGCGCCCATTCGCGCAAGGTCGGTATTCGCCGCATATGCGGCATTAAGAAACTGGCTGATCATCATCACGAGGCAGGATCCGGTGCAAATGAGGATGAACGTTCGCATTCCGGCCGCGCGCCGCTTACGGGAACGCTCAATCCCTAAGATGCTGCCGCATAACATTGCAAGCACCAGCCGCAGCACTACGGTAACGGCATTCAACTCCAAAAAATCGATGCCAAACAAGTTGATCTGGTACACGGCTCATCAAATCCTCGTCGATACAAAAGCTGCCCAAATGCGTCAAGAGACGGTTGGCTTTTTTATGCGTTTTAACCCACATTTCTCCGCAGCGCTTCAGCGGTGCGTTCCATGGTCGTTTCAAAATCGCCTTCAAAAATCTCCATGGAAGAGGAGAACATCAGGTTCAAAGGGTAATCAAAGTTTTCAACGTTGCATCCGCAGATATCCCGCCACTCCTCGGCCTCGCCTAGGTTCGGAACCCTGTCGCGCATCCTTGAGGCATCATCCACATAGGCAAAAAGCTTTTTGCCCAGTTGATACGCCATGCCGCACTCAAAGGAGGTGTCGCTTTCAGGCTCCCAGCCATGAAAGTCGTTGAGGTTGGCAAGGAGTATGTCGCAGTTAAGTACATGCTGCCGGTTGCGTTCCATGGTGTTGTAAGCGCGCGTATACGAATCCTCCGTTTCAATGCGCGGCACACCCGGCGCATCATCCAGAGGCGTCACGGGATAAAGCCCGTGCTTGCGGCAAATCTCCTTCATGGCCTCGTATTTTTCTACGGCATCAGGCTCATACCGCTCTGGGCCCGCAAGGAAGATCACAGGCATGCCTACATCTTTGAGCGTGCGACATGGGGTTGCGGCAACCGAATGTTCGCGCGCGCCCAAGCGCTTTCGTTCCTCCTCAATGTCTACGCGCATCGCTTCTAGGCAGGCCGCGTAATCGCCCTCAACGATCTTTGTGGAGCCTACGATGTTCGGCGAGAACGGCAGATCATAATAGGGTAAGACGCGCCCTTTGCGGTCGTAAGGAAGGCCAGCTTTTAAGGCAACGCCTTGATATTTCCACTTCATGGGGCGCTTGTCGCGCGTATAGCCGTAGCAGCGGATGCCACGAGCATACGCCATGCCGATCTCATAGGCGCTGCCTCCATCCATCTCAGGGCCGCGGTAAAATTCAAGGTCGCAGATGATCGCGGTAGAACGGTTCATGCTGTCCGCGCAATTCTTAAAAATCGCATCCGCGTTCAACCGAAGGTCTGTATGGTCAAGCTTAAGCGGAACGTCATTTGGCAGCGAAACTTGGAAGCCTTGCGCCTCCGAAAGCCGCCGCATGGCATTGAGCAGCTCCATGCCGTTTTTATAAAAGCACTCAGGGCCCGCAATGTAGATGGATTCTTCTTTTTTCATAGTTTTGCCTCCAAGTTATTGCAAGGTAAGCTCGCTCAAAAGCTGCAAGAACCTGCCGTGGTCGGCGGAAATGCCCACATTTACAAGCGGGAGCTGCTCCCACACATGGTGGTGGCGGCCGTCGCGCACCGTCATGCCGAGCGTAAGACCGTCTTTTGTTTCCACGCCGACGCGGTATGCCTTTGTGGCGACGAGTGTGGGGTCGATTGCGTAACCGACCGCCATGCAGTCGATGATGGTGCAGTAGGCATCAAAGCCTCTGTCGTTCACAAAGCGGATTGCGCGGCTCAAAAAGCGCGCCTCCTTGCGGTCGCTTGCCGCAAACGCGGCAATCTGCGCTTCCGAAAAGTTGACTGAAAAATGCGTCGCAATATCCAGCCCGAGCGCCACAAGCTTTACACCCGAGCGGTAAACAATGTCCGCCGCCTCTGGGTCAACGTACACGTTCCATTCGCTTTGCGGGGTGTCGCCTGTCGCATTCAAAAAGGCGTACTCATTTAAGCCGAACGCGCCGGATATGGCAATGACAGATTCGATCATCGGCACGATCTCAGGCGCCTTTGTGATTGCCATCGCCAGGTTGGTCATCGGGCCTGTGCACAAAATTGCCACTTCGCCCGGGTTTGCCATAACGAGCTTAATGATTAAGTCCGCTGCGTGGAGCGCCGAAAGCGGCATTTTGGGCTCGGGAAGATTGTTTTCCGCCTGACCGTCGGCACCGTGCGTAAAGGGGTCCTTGGGGCTTTGACGAACCATGGGGTGTGCCATGCCGCGCGCCACGGGAATATCCGTGCGTGAAAGCATTTCAAGCACCTTCCGCGCGTTTCGGCTTGTTACCTCTACGGGATAGTTGCCGCTCACCGTCGTAACGGCAAGAAGCTTTAGCGCCTCTGACTTTGCCGCCATGACGATTGCCATGGAGTCATCCATGCCGGGATCGCAATCTAAAACGACCTTTCTCATTACGTCCATCCTTCTTTGCTCAATTAAGAGGCGGCGCCACTTGCGTCGGCTTGCAGCTTTACGAAATATTCACGGCTGCGCGGGCCATCGAACTCCATAAAATAAACACCCTGGGAGTGCCCCAAAAGAAGCTTTCCTTCGTGAACGATCAACGTGAGAGAAGTGCCGATCAAGGATGATTTTACATGCCCCGCAGCATCCTGCGGCGTGTCGTGCTGATGCTTGAAATCGACCCGCGTAGGAACAAGGCGGCAGACCTCATCCTGCAGGTCCAAAAACCCATTGGGATCCCAAAACGAGGTGATGGTAAGCGCAGCGGTGGTGTGCGGTATCATGACCACACAAAGCCCTTCCTGCACGCCGCTTTCCGCGACGAACGCCTTAATCTTCTCCGTAAGGGATACCACATCCCGTTCTTGCGTTTGAAGCTTAAAGTTCTTTAACATAGCGCCTCCTATAAAACGATGATCTCGCTGTTTTTTATGGCCGCGCCACCGGTACAAAAGCTCCAGTTGCCCTCGCAGCCACGCCCATCCTTCTCGCCGATCATCTCACCGATGTAGCCCGTCAAAAGTGCGAGAGGCACGAACTGCGTCAACACGCCCGTTTGCGCAAAGCCGCTTTTCGGTACGGCAACATGCTCCGCCCCATTAAGCGGGAACGCAAGCTCATCGGAAACAACGAGCGTGGAGCGGTTGAGGTCTTTTGCCGAATGGCTGACAAGTTCCGCTGTGCGGCTAAGTGCTGGGTTTTGCGAATTGCATATCACAACGGTGCCTATTTTATCGAAGCGGCGCATGAAGAAGTTCAAGTGCAGCCATTCCTCGGTGTTGACGCACATAGCGTATTTGCCCATGGCTTCAAACACCTTGGCGTGCCCGTAAAACGCGGCGGCGTAATCGCTGCCGCTTGCGATGAAGTCAAAGGCTTCCATACTCCTCCACTTGTCGGCAAGCTTATACATGGATGCGTCCATAGCGGGGAGCATTTCCTCTAAAAGCACGCCTTGGCGAAGGATATCGTTTCGGTACGCCATGGCTTGATCCATGGTGTACCTGCCGCGCACCTCGCCGATGCGGATTGCCATAAGAAGCAGCGCTAGAACGGAAACCAAATACGACCGCGTGCCCGGGGCGGATTCAAACTGCGGCACGCTTAGCGGCAAAACGCGCGAGGCGCTTTCGCCTAAGAGCGAATTCTCGTTTCCCGTAATGCCGAGCGCAAACGCTCCATGCTTGACAACGCGTTTGATCGCCTCGCCGACGCGCGCGACGTTTCCGGAATTGCTCACCGCAATCACAAGGGGGTTATGGGGCGCAAAACCGAGCTGTCGTTCATCGTAGTTGCGCGCAAGCTCTATGGCGGGTACCACTTCCGTGGGAATGCCCGTCAGCCGTTCAAAGGTATACTTGGTCGCCATGGCCGCAGCATGCGAATCCCCACAGCCCGTCAGCACAATGCGCTGCACGGAGAAAATTTCGGGCGTGGTAAGCACCTTTCTTGTTTTGGGCTCCAAGTCCCGATATTGTTCTTCGATTAGCGATGGAAGGCTGTATACCTGCCTTCTCATAGCATTGTCATAGCTTTGCATGTCTGTTCCTCCAAAAATCGATATCTAAAGGCAGAGCGAAATCAAATGATTCCCCACGGCTACGCTGTGTACGAGCGCCGAATGCACGAGCGCATCCGGCAGGCTTTGCGTATAGCGGTGGATCTCATAGGTGAAATCGCCCGTATATCCAATGCTTTTAAGAGCCGAGGTCACCTCATCCCAATCCGTCTTTCCCGAATAGGGAAGAATGTGGTCGCACTCTATGGAAATACAGTCAGAAATATGTGTGGCAACGAGCCGTTTGCCAATCAGCTTAAGGTTTTCCGTATGGCTTTGCCCCATAAGCGTAGCGTGGTCGGTATCGTAGCAAATGCCGGCGGGCGCACCAAGCGTGTCCACAAAATCCACCAGCTCTTCGGCGTTGCCCGTATAGCGGCGCAGCGGGCGGATGTTCATATCCCAAAGGTTTTCAAATACCAAAGATACGCCATGTGCCTGCGCGTATTCAATCACGGGAAGAAAATATTCCCGGTTTTTCCGTTTGGAAGCACGAACGAGTTCCGTCGTGGCATAGTCCGTACCCGCGTGGATGATGAGGTTTTTAATTTTTAAGATACCCGCACATTCCACGGCGCGAAGGACCATCATATCCATAAAGTCGCGGTCCTGAAAGCTCGCATCGCAAAAATTATAAAACGGCGCATGCGCCTGACTGAATTCGATTTGAAGCTCGTTTGCGGCAAGCGCGATCTCCTCCGTCCACTTCATGTAACAATCCGTTACAAACGGAAGGCGGAAGGTCGTACAGTCAAGAAAATTA
>DLFZ01000213.1 GCA_002482435.1 Christensenella sp. UBA7707 | reverse complement strand
CTGTGCCGGGGGATTATTATTTCTATACAGCCTCTTCTAACAGGAAAATCTTCTGGCGCTTCGTTTGGGCCAGTTATAGGGTTTCCACCTTGATGAGGTTGGTGTTTCCCGAAACGCCGTTCACCAAGCCACCCGTTATGATAATGCTGTCGCCCGTTGAAAGGTCGAAGTATTTTTTGGCCATTTCCCGCGCGTGGTAAAACAGTACGTCCGTGGAGTTGAACGCCTCGCTCATTACAGGCGTCACGCCCCAGGAGAGCGAAAGCTTGTACCAAGCGCTTCTACTGGTGGTCATGCCGATGATGTTCACGGGGCAGCGAAAGCGGGATACCATGCGCGCCGTGGTGCCCGAAAGCGTACAGGCCACGATGGCCTTCGCGTCGAGGTCAATTGCCATGCCGCAGGTGGCGTGGGAGATGGCGTCAATCTTATCCTTGATGCGAAACTCGGAGGTCAAAAACCGCTTGCCGTAGTTGATGTGCCGCTCGGTCTCCTCGGCGATGGTCGCCATCACCTTTACCGTTTGCACGGGGTACTTGCCCGCGGCGGTTTCGCCGGAAAGCATAACGGCGCTTGTGCCGTCGTACACGGCGTTTGCGACGTCGGAAATTTCCGCGCGGGTGGGGCGCGGGTTGTGGATCATCGACTCAAGCATTTCGGTGGCGGTGATTACGCGCTTGCCCAAAAGGCGGCATTTGGTGATGAGGTATTTTTGAATGTAGGGAAGCTCCTCAAAGGGGATTTCAACGCCGAGGTCGCCGCGGCCGATCATGATGCCGTCGCACTCCTCGCAGATCTCCTCGATGTTGTTGACGCCCGCACGGTTTTCAATTTTTGCAATGATGTCGATATCAGAGCCGCCGTTCTCGCGCAAAAACGCATTCAGCTCCACAAGGTCCTGCTTGGTGGAAACGAAGGAGGCAGCAACAAAGTCCACGCCGTTTTTGATGCCAAAAAGGAGGTCCTGCTTGTCCTGTTCGCTCAAATAGGGCTGGTTCATCACCTTGTTGGGGAAGTTCATGCTCTTGTTGTCGGAAAGTTCGCCACCCGCGATCACGGTGCAAACGGCATCCGTAGTGGTAAGTTCCTTCACTTCAAAAATCAAAAGCCCGTTGCTCACAAGAATCCTGTCGCCCACGGCAAGCGAGTCGATTAACCCCTTGTAGCTTACGGAAACGCGCTCGTTGGTGCCTTCGATGTCTTCCACGGTGAACGAGAAAGTATCCCCGTCGTTCAATAAAATTTTACCGCCTTGAAATTTCTTGATGCGGTACTCAGGGCCTTTGGTATCCAGCAAAATGGCGATGGGGATGTTGAGCTTTTCGCGCACCCGCTTGATGAGTTCGATGCGGTTCCCATGCTCTTCATAGCTCCCGTGGGAAAAGTTAAGCCGCGCGGCGTTCATGCCCGCAAGACACATTTCTGTGATGCAAGCCTCATTTTCGCTCACGGGTCCTATGGTACAAACGATCTTGGTTTTTCTCATTTTTTACACCTCTTCTTGAATAGAAGCATTTTACTACGCGTATGCCCCCTGTTCAAGTGAATCTTTTGCAAACGGTTTTTTGGGTAGGGGAGCACTGCGCAACGTTGACGAAAAGCCTGCCTTGTGTTATATTGTGGGCAAGTGAATAGCTTGTGTATTTGCACGTAGGTGCTGGTGCTTTTTGCGCCAAGGGAACGCGGATGAAATTTCCGGACTATCCCAGTAACCGTGAAGCCGACGAAATGGCATAAAGTCACTGTCGTAAGATGGGAAGACGCCAAAGTAGAATGAAGCTAAGTCGGGAGACCTGTTTACACAACATGCCCCTGGGGTTGGAATCGGTTGTTCGGCCGTGCTTTGCATCATTGGCTGCTCCTCAATCTTTTGGGGGAGCGGCTTTTTTGTGCTCCTTCTCACAACTATTCATGTGCCTAAAATTATGTAAGGAGGAGTATTCAAGTATGAAATACTCAAAACGCATTGCGCTGTTGCTGGCGCTTGTTATGGTTGCGGTACTTTCCTTCGGCTGTGCGCAGCGGGAGGTCATTGCCCCCATCGAAGCGCCGGTTTCTACCGAAGCGCCCACCGCTACCGCCGTGCCTACGCCGGAGTCTACAGCCATAACCGTAACGGATATGGCAGGCCGCGAGGTAACGCTTGACGCGCCTGCAGAAAAAATTGTAGCGCTTACCGCTGCGGATTGTGAAATCCTTTACGCCATCGGTGCGGGCGACAAGCTCGTTGGCCGCGGCGAATACTGCAACTACCCCGAGGCGGTTCTTTCCGTTCCCTCCGTACAGTCCGGCAACGAAACCAACATCGAACAGATCATTGCCCTTCAACCGCAGCTTGTGATTTTGAGCATCATGGCGCAAACGAAGGAGCAGGTGGGTGCGCTTGAGGCCGCAGGCATCAAGGTGTTCGCAAGCGACGCGCAAAACATCGAAGGCGTATATGAAGGCATCGCCCTCATTGGCCAACTCGTCGGCAAATCTGCCGAGGCGGAGGCTGTTGTGGAGCAGATGAAGGCCTCGTTCGCTGACATTGCCGCCAAGGTGACGGGCAATGGCGAAAAAACCGTGTACTTTGAGGTTTCTCCGCTCCAATACGGGCTTTGGACAGCCGGTAAGGGCACCTTTATGGATGAAATCGCAACCATGCTCGGCCTCAAAAACGCCTTTGCCGACGTAACGGGTTGGGGTGAGGTTTCCGAGGAGCAGGTCATTGAGCGCGACCCCGATTACATCGTGACCGTTGCCATGTACTTTGGCGAAGGATATACGCCCGTAGAGGAAATCCTCTCGCGAAAGGGCTGGGAAAATATGCAAGCCATCAAGAACGACGCAGTGTACAACGCGAATTCCAACGAAATTTCTTTCCCCGGCCCGCGCCTAGTGAACGCGGCGGAGGCGCTTTACACGTTCGTGTACGGCGGCTGAGCGAAAATTTAAAAAGCACAGCGGNNTGCCTCAGCCCCTTTTAAAAACAAAGCGGACGGTGTTTATGAAAAAACAAAAAGGGAAGGGCTTTCGGGCATACGAATACGTGCTGTTTGGCGCCATAACGCTTGCAACGGCGGTATTTTGCGTGTGCGCCGGCAGCGTGAACATCTCCGTTTCCGATACGTTCACAGCAATTTACAACAGCGTGTTCGGTCTGCCGATTCCTGAGGGCATTTCGCAGGCCATCATCGTGGCTGTGCGCCTGCCGCGCGTGTTGTGCGTAGCGCTTGTGGGCGCGTCGCTTTCTCTTTGCGGCGCGGCCATGCAGGGGCTTTTAAGAAACCCCCTTGCCGACGGTTCCACCCTCGGTGTATCCTCGGGCGCGTCGCTCGGCGCGGTAACGGCCATCGTCCTTGGCGCGAGCATACCGGGCATTCCCTTTGCCGGAACCATGGTAATGGCAATGCTTTTTGCGTTTCTTTCGCTTCTGCTTATTCTTTTTTTAGCCTTCAAACTTGACCGTACGCTGTCCACGCATACCATCATCCTCATCGGCATCGTGTTTTCCATGTTTGCAAACAGCATCGTGAGCCTTTTTACCGTGTTCGCGGGCAACAAGCTCCGGTCTATCATGTTTTGGATGATGGGCTCGCTTTCCGGCAGCAACTATACGGATGTTTTGGTGCTCGGCGGTGCGCTTGTTTTGTGCGGCGCCGCGCTTTTGCGTTTTTCAACAGAGCTCAATGCCTTTTCCGTTGGAGAGGATAATGCGCGCCATGTAGGTGTGGACGTAAAGCGTATAAAACTGTATGTCCTTGTTACCGTTTCGGTGCTCATCGGCGTATGCGTTTCCATCGGCGGTACCATTGGCTTTGTTGGGCTTGTGATGCCCCATATGACAAGGCTTGTCGTTGGTCCCGATCACAAACGGCTTCTTCC
>DLFZ01000211.1 GCA_002482435.1 Christensenella sp. UBA7707 | reverse complement strand
TGAGCGCCGTCAGCATGTCCATATCGGCGGAGGAATCCGCCTGCACGGGCATGTTTACAGGCTTTTCGGCTACAAGAAGGTGATTGTCCTCATACAAAATGTTCATGGTTCAAACATACCAGCGGCCGCTCGCACCGCAGGGCAGGCAAAGGCCGCCTCGCGTGATGGGAAGCCCGACTTCGTCCGACTCCACTTTACCGCCCTTCCCCTTGAGGGCGGTTTTTAAAACGTTTGTTAANNTGAGGAAAAACAGCGGTTCTTCGCTCAAAAGCTTCACGCACTCCGCCACCAGCGGATAAAGGTCATCTTCCATTTTCCACATTTCGCCGTTAGGGCCGCGGCCATAGCTTGGGGGGTCCATAAGGATGCCGTCGTAGGTTTTGCCGCGCCGCTGCTCACGAAGCACGAACTTGAGCGCATCATCCACAATAAAGCGCACGGGTGCGTCCGAAAGGCCGCAGGCGCTGAGGTTTTCCTTTGCCCATGCGACCATGCCCTTGGCGGCGTCCACATGCGTGACCTGCGCGCCCGCGGCCGCAAGCGCGCAAGTTGCACCGCCTGTGTACGCAAACAGGTTGAGGATGTTCGGCTTTTTCCCCGAGCGCTCCACGCAGTCGCGCATAAAATCCCAGTTGACCGCCTGTTCGGGGAAAAGCCCCGTGTGCTTGAAGCCCGTGGGGCGCACCACAAACGAAAGGTCGCGGTATTTAACCTGCCAGCTTTCGGGCAGCGTCGCTTCAAACTCCCAATGTCCGCCGCCCGTGGCGGAGCGAAGATAACGCGCATGCGGCGATTTCACCTGACGGCTGTCCATGGGCCAAATGGCCTGCGGATCTGGCCTTAAAAGCACAACCCTATCCCACCGCTCGAGCTTGTTGCCGTCGCCCGCGTCTAAAATTTCGTAATCGCGCCAATTTGCCGCAAGGTACATGATGATCGTTCCTCTCAAAATTCGATTCGCCATGCTTTTGGCATGGCGAAGGGATTACTCTTTTTACGCTTCTTGTTTTGGCAAGCGCCGCCTGTTTTTGCGGAACCCGTCCGCCAAAATGAACACAATTCCCAAAATGATGTTGAGGTAATAGGTGAGCATGCGCCAAAGCAGCATGGAAGGGAAACGGAGCGCCATGCCGAAAAGGCTCCCGAACACCAAGTAAAACCCGCCTTCGGATGCGCCCGCGCCGCCCGGTATGGGGATGAACGAAACCGCCATCGATAAAAGCGACTGCAAAAGGATGACATGATGCGCAGGATATTCGCTCAAACCAAACCCGCGGTAGATAAAGTAGGTAACGCTTAAAAAGCACGCAAGCTCCATAAATCCGAAAAACAGCAGCGGCAGCGCACCGCGAAGCTTACGCTTGAACATCAACTTCACCGCCATGGCATAGTCGTTCATGATGCGACCCCAGCTGGCAGCCGCTTTTTCGTAGGTCTTTTCCTTGCGGATCAGCCTGTGGCGCTTTAAAAACGCAAGCAGGCGGTCGCCGATGCCCGTAAGCCATTTGGGGTTGAGCGTTGCCACCGTAACGAATACAAACACGAACACGTTGATGCCGTAGCCAATCAGTACAAGCGTGCGCACCGCCGTGCCCAAAAGCGCAATGGGCTGGCCAAGTACGATCATGCCCACGGTGGCGATCAGCACCACTGCAAACTGCCACGACATATACTTGATGAGCGTAATGGATGTAGCGCTTCCCACAGGCACGCCGTAGCCGCGCATTTGAAGCACCTGCATGGGTTGCCCACCGATTTGCATGGGGGTGAGCGCGTTGTAGAAAAACCCTACCATGGTGGTGGTGGCGCACTCAAAAAACGTCATGTTGATGTCCGCGATGCGGCAGATGTCAAGGTGCATGAGCATGTTGAACACATAGCTCATCACCGCGCACAAAAGCGCGCACAAAAGCCACCAAGGCTTTGCACGCGAAAGCGCATCACCCATGCTTGAAACGTTCGGATCAAGTGCGGCAATCAAACCCATAACGCCAAGCGAAATGAGCACCATCAATATTTTTTTTGCAATGCCGTTGCCTTTGGTCGGCTTTTTTTCCGTTTTGTTCTGTTCCATTTAAACCCCAGGCATCATACTAAGCAGGAAATTTGAGCGGTAGAAGAAGGAGGAGAAAAGCGATCTGTTCACAAGCTCCGTCACCGCATCGAAACCGCCGAGCACCGTGAGCGCAACCGGCAGCAGCATAAATACCGCAAACAGCGCGAGAATGCCCCGAACCACGCCGAGCCCCGCGCCAAGCACCGCGTCACTGCTTCTAAGCTGCGGCAGCACACGCGCGTAATCCACCCCGTTGATGATAAAAGACAGGATGCCGCGCACGATAAGGAAAATCACCAAAAATACAAGGATGTTGATGAACACGCTCACCATCGTTTGGTTGAAATAGTCACCCAGAGTGGTGATGTTCTGGCTCGAAAAAGCCTCTACCGCGATGTTGTGGGTGATGGCCTTCCCCATAGGGTACGGAAGCCCCGCCTCGTCGATGATGGCCTTGATTTGATCCGCACTCAAAGAGCTTATGGTTTTTCTCGCAAGCTCCGCATCCTTCACATATTCGCTGCCTTCGGCGTAATAGAGCATCATGCCGTAAAGCTTCTCGCTTCCCTTTACCGCAGAAGCGCCAAAGGGCATGAGCAATAGCCCCGTAAGCCACGACACCATGTACGCGCCGATGGAGAGGGCACTATATAGAAAGCCACGGTAAAACCCGCCCAGCACATACAGCGCAAACACGAGAAGCGCCGCAAAATCCAGTATGTTCATGTTACCTCCGTTACCGCTGGTTGAAAAGTGCAAACGCTCTTTTCAAAAGGTTGCGGGCACCGCACAAACGGCGACTCCCGCGAGAAATGCCCGCTTAGGACAGCGGCGCAAGGTAAAGCGCACCGCCCCTAGTCAAAAGCATATGTGTATCGTCAAGTTTCACCGCGCCGTCGATGGGCGTTTCAAAGGCTTCCGTCGAAACAAGCGTGCCCTTTTCGGAATAAACGTAAACCGCATCTGCACAGTACACAAAAAGCTTTCCGCCTGCAACGACCGCCGTAAGCGCGTTTTGCGGAAGCTGCAAAAACACCCTGCGCTCGCTCGCCACATCGCCTTCATCCACCCCGAGAAGCATCACCGAGCTTAGCGTAGCGCTGCTGCGCGGCACGAACAAAAAAAGCGGACGCGAGCCGGAAAACGATGCGTCAAGGTATTTGTAGCCGTATACAATCACGCGGTACGCCTGCGCGTTTCCGGTGCGGTTGAAGCGCAAAAGGTTTCCCGTACACACGGCAAACACGCTTTTGTCTGTAAAGGAAATGGTTTCCGCAAGCTCTCCGCTTATGGTGACGATGCCCGTCGTGGCGGATTTTAAAAGATCGTAGGTCGTGAGCGTTTGCACCGGCGTAGCGCTTTGCGTGTCGAGCGTAAGCGTCCAAAGCGTATCGTTGGAGCCCGAGCAAAAGCCGTAGTTGACGAGCGTTGCGGCTGAAAGGTCGATGCTATCGGCCTGGTCGCCGTTTGCGGTAAACACCTGAATGGCGCCGTTGCCGGAGGCATCCTGCCGGTAAACCGCCACATGCGACGCGCCGCACTTGACGCTTTGCACGGTGCCCGAAAACTCAATGGGGAAGTTTACGCCAACGATCTGTACGGCGGAAGCATTGTAAAGCGCAAACACGCTTTTTGACGCGGCAAGGCGGAAATCCGCGGTGCTCGTGGAAAGCGAAAGGTTTTTTCGCTCGTCGCTCAAATCCATATAGTTGAGCTTATTGTCCGCAAGGTACAAAAAGCCGCCGCCGGTAAAGAGCCGCGTGGAATCCGAAGAGAACGGCAACGCCTCCATCGCACGGGTCGATGCGCCGCCGGAAAACGCAAACACAAGCCCCACGGCAGCGCCCACAAGCACCAGCGCGCCAAGGGCTACCACCGCCAGACGCGATACCGTTTTCTGTTTGTTCTTCGCCCGTAGCCGGCGTTTTTGCATCCATACCCTCCTGTACTTCAGGGAACAAAAATATTGAGCGCGCCTTTCAAAAGGGAAAACGTAACGGGCGTTTGCGTGCCAAGTTCGCCATCGAGGTTCAGCACATGCGCTCCGGTGCACGTCACCCGCGCGCCTTCCGCCTTGAAATAACGGATGTGCGGCGAGGAAAGGTGCTTTCCTTTGATATAGCGCGGCAAGATCGTTAAAAACACGGGAACGCTCACAGCCTTTACCACGCAAAAATCAAACAGCCCGTCGCAGGGGTCCGCAAGGGGCGCAAGGTTCATGCCGCCCGCAAGATGCGTGCCGTTGCACGCGCTAAAGAGGATGGCTTTCTCTAAAAAACGCTCTCCTCCAGCCTCCACTTCCATTTCGATGGGCTTCAAGTGCAAAAGCGCCTGAAAGATGCCCATGAGATACGGAAACATGCCGTTGAAGCGCTTTTTGTACTTTTCGGTGTAGCGCACCACTTCAGCGTCAAACCCAAAGCCCGCCACATTGAGAAAAAAGCGGTCGTTCGCCATGGCGGCGTCCACACGCTTTGCCTCGCCCTTCAAAAGCACATCCGCAGCGGCCTCCACCCCCTGGGGGATCTGGAGCGCGCGGGCAAAATCGTTTCCTGTCCCGAAAGGAAGGATGCCAAAGGCTGCTCCGCTTTCGACAAGCGCAGAACCGACCTCCTGGCAGGTACCGTCGCCGCCCACGGCCACAATCGCGCGTTCGCCCCGAAGAAGCGCCTCGCGTGCAAGCTCAGCCGCGTGACCGTGGCGCTCCGTAAACACGGCTTCGCACGAAACACCATTTTCCAAAAGGTACGCGCGCGCCTTGAAATAAGCGTCCTTCGCGCGTCCGCTTCCGGCAATGGGGTTTACGATGCAAAAAAGCCGCCGTTCCATACGTTATGCGCCCTTTGCGCCCACAAGCATGTTGAGCGCCTGCTTTTGAAGTGTGAACCGCGCGGGTGCGTGGGAGTAAAGCTCACCGTCTACATCGAGCACACTGCTTTCCGGCCCTTCCACATACAGCGAATCGGCGCGGAAGTAGTCAACAATTTTAAGCCCCACATGCTTCCCTTTGATGAAGCGCGGCAGCAGAAACAGAAACTGCACAAGTGATACTTTTCGGATCGCGCATACGTCCATCAGCCCGTCAAACGGATCAGCATCGGGCACGGCCTTCATGCCGCCGCCAAAATGCGTGCCGTTTCCCACAGCAACCAACACGGCATCCATTTCCTTGATTACGCCGTCTGGCATGTGGATTTTGATCGGTAGGCTTTTCAAATGCGCCAGCGCATCTAAAATGCCGAGCAGGTACGGAAGCATGCCCTTTTTATAGCGTGCCTTGTATTTCTCCATGCACATAAGCACGTCCACATCAAACCCAAAGCCTGCCACGTTGATGAAAAAGCACCCGTTCGCATCGCACGCGTCCATTTGCCTCACGTTGCCCGCAAGAAGCGTTTCAAGCGCCGCAAGCGGCTCGGTGGGAAGCCCGATGACCTTTGCAAGGTCATTGCCCGTGCCAAAGGGCAGCACGCCCATCACGGCATCCGTTCCCGCGAGCGCCGAAGCAACCTCGTTGATCGTACCGTCGCCCCCCACGGCAACGATGCGCCGTTCACCGCTTTCGTAAGCGGCCCTCGCAAGCTCTACGGCATGTTTGCGGTGCTTGGTTTCCACCCATTCGTAGGGTATGCCGCGCGCGTGCATCTCCGCTTGCGCCGCCTTAAAACATTCACCGCAGCGGCCGCCGCCCGAAAGAGAGTTGACAATGAAGTAAAGCCGTTCCATGCGCTTCCCCTTCCCCCACGCCTTTTTAGGCGTAATCAGACAAAACCCGAGGCAAATCCTTGCGTTGTCGCATTGGGTATAGCAGTTTTATGATAATCCAAAACGCTTGAATTGTACAGGAATTTCCTGTGAATTTCATGTAAACGAGCGCCGACAAAGCCGATTGCTTCGAGGCTTTGCACATAGTATAATGTACAGAACCAAACGAAACCTTGGGGGAGGTGCTTTTTATGCGTTTTACCAAGGCACACGGGCTCGGCAATGATTTTGTTGTGTTTGACGACCGCGGCGAGGCGCTTAGCGGCCTGAACGAGCTTAGCAAAAAGCTGTGCGACCGGCGCACCGGCGTGGGTAGCGACGGGATGATTCTCGTGCGCAGCTCAAAAATCGCGGATACGCGCATGGTCATTTTCAACAGCGACGGAAGCGAAGCGGAAATGTGCGGCAACGGCATCCGCTGCTTTGCCAAGTACGTTTACGATAAGGGCATCGTGCCGTTGAACCGCTTTTCTGTGGAAACGCTCGCGGGCATCATGGACGTTGCGCTCACCGTGGAAAACGGTGCCGCAAAAACCGTGACCGTGGGTATGGGCAAACCGGAATTTGCCCGCCAAAACATCCCCGTCACAGGAGCTGGCGATTGCCTGCTTCAAAAAATACGCGTGCTCGACCGCGAATTCACCTTTTCCACCATCCTTTTGGGCGTGCCGCATACGGTGGTGTTTGTGGAAGACCTTGATGCGACCGACATTTTAAAATACGGGCCAATCATCGAAACGCACCCAATGTTTCCCCGGAAAACAAACGTGAATTTCACGCAGGTGCTCAATCAAAAAACCATTCGCGTTCGCACCTGGGAGCGCGGCTGCGGCGCAACGCTCGCCTGCGGCACCGGCTCCTCAAGCGCGGCGGTATGCAGCGCCGTGGCGGGCTTTACGGGAAAAACGGTTGAAGTGCAGCTTGCTCTTGGCAGCCTTTTTATTGAATGGGCAAACGACGGCACCGTGTTTATGAGAGGTTCCGCGCAATTCGTATTTGAAGGCGAACTCGACCCTTCACGTTTTTAAAAAACAAACCCAACAAACGGAGGAACCATGTCACACCACACTTTTTACCCCAAGGGCGTCTGCTCCACGCAGATCGACTGCGACATCATCGACAACCGCGTTTATAACCTTTCCTACCAGCGCGGCTGCAGCGGCAATTTGCAGGCCATCGGCAAGCTGTGCGAAGGGCGCACGGTGGAGGAACTCGTTACCCTTCTTTCCGGCATCCACTGCGGCGCAAACAGCACCTCCTGCAGCGACCAGCTTGCGACGGCGCTTTCGGCCGAGCTTGAAGCGGCGAAAAACGCGGGCTGAGCCAAAGCGTATTTTACTGGAATTGAGAAAAGCCGCTTTTTTAAGCGGCTTTTTTATATAACGGTCCCTGTGCCTTTGGTGATCAGGCTTCCAAAGTAGGCTCCACAACGGTTTCCGAAAATTCATAGGCACTCTCCCCGTGGAGGTATGCGTCCAAGCCCTTGCGCTCTTCAGCTTCCGGCACCCTCAACGGCACGAAGCGGTTGATCAACTTAAGCAACAGGAACGTTACGCCGAAGGCATACGCGCCAACAATCGCCACCGCCCCAAGCTGAATGAAAAACTGCGTCGTATTGCCGTCTACCAACCCGGCTACGCCGCCCACGCCCTTTACGGCAAACACGCCGAGAAGAAGCGTACCGAGCACGCCGCCCACGCCATGCGCGCCGAAAACGTCAAGCGCGTCGTCGATCACATTTTTAGCCCACAGCCGAATCACCGTGTAAACTACGGCGGCAGCCGCGATGCCGATGAGGAAGGCTCCCCACGGCTGTACAAACCCCGAACCCGGCGTAACCGCGGCCATACCCACGATAGCTCCGACCAGGCTGCCGGTAAAGCTTGGTTTCTTTTCGGACAGCCAGCCAAGGCAGAGCCATGCAAGCATTGCGCTCGCCCCCGCGACACCGGTGTTTACAACCGCGACGGCGGCCACGGCATTCGCGGCGAGCGCGCTGCCGCCGTTGAACGCAAACCACCCGAACCACAAAATGCCGGTGCCAAGGGCAACATAGGTAACATTGTGCGGCGACGTGCTTTCCCCGGGTGCGATATGCCGCTTCCCGATAAAAATGGCGGACGCCAGCGCGGCGATTCCGGCGCTTTCATGCACCACAAGCCCGCCCGCAAAATCGACGACGCCCATCTGCTGTAAGAAACCACCGCCCCACACCCAATGGGCGATGGGGATATAGACGGCAATGCTCCACAAGGCCACGAAGAGCAAATACCCTTTGAAGCTCATCCTGTCGGCAAAAGCGCCGGTAATGAGCGCGGGCGTGATGATGGCGAACATGAGCTGAAACGCGAAAAACGCGAGGAACGGGATCGTTTGCCCGTAGAGGTTGCTCGGCTGCATCCCCACGCCGTTTAAAAATGCATACTGCAAGTTGCCGATGATGCCGTGCACATCCGATCCGAAGGCCAGCGAAAAGCCGCAAACAAACCAAATCACCGTTACCACGCCCATGGAAATGAAGTTTTGCATCATGATGGTAAGCACATGCTGCTTACGCACGAGGCCGCCGTAAAAAAAAGCGAGCCCCGGCGTCATGAAACATACCATGGCTGCACAGAGCAATACAAATGCGGTATCTCCCGAATTCATCTTTCTCCCCCTTCCGGCAGGCGTACCCCTTTTTCAAAGGTCACACCCGCATTACGTTAATGATAGGGGGAACCATGTCGAAAAAACCATACAGGGAACCACTGATTGTGCCTCGGGAAAACCTGTATCTTTCCCGCGCGTCACGCGCGCGGGCGGCTACGGCTCGATGATATGGTTGCGCACCGCGTAAAGAACGAGATCGGCTATGTTTTTAAGTCCCAGCTTTCGCATGATGTTGGCGCGGTGCGTTTCCACGGTTTTTACGCTCAGGGTAAGCGTTTCGGAAATGTCCCTGTTTGACCGGCCCTCCGCAAGGAGCTGCAAAACTTCGCGCTCCCGCGAGGTCAGTGATTCCGGCTGATCGCCTTCCTTGATGCGACGTTCCTTAACAAGCTCCCCAACAACCAGCCGCGTGACGCTCTTTGAGAGAAACATCTCCCCCCGCTCCACTGCCTCGATACAGGCGATCAGTTCCTCAAGGGCGTTGTCCTTAAGAACATATCCTCTCACCCCCGCGCAGAGCGCGCGCATAACAAACTCCTCGGATTTGTGCATGGTGAGCACCACGGTTTTGATTTGCGGCGCCTCCTGCGCGAGCTTCGCGGCCAATTCGATGCCGTTGAGCCTCGGAATGGAAATGTCAAGCACGGCGATAGACGGGCGAAGCAGCATGATTTTTTCAAAAGCTTCCCTGCCGTCGGCCGCCTCCCCCACCACGCGGATTCCTTCGCGCTGCGAGAGCAATATCACAAGGGATTCGCGAAGGATCTGGTGATCGTCCGCCAAAAACACATCAATCGTTTTCACAGGGAACCTCCAAAAGAATTCTGGTCCCTTTTCCCTTTTCGCTCTCCACCAGAAGTTTTGCGCCGAGCATATCCGCACGTTCGCGTATGGTCGTAAGCCCAAATCCCGCTTGATCCTGCGACCGGTCGAAGCCCGCGCCGTTGTCGGCGATGCGCAGAAGTGCAAGCCTGTCGCTAAGCCGCAGCAGCGCCACCTCGGCTTCGCTCGCACCCGAATGCTTCAGGATATTTGTAAGGCATTCCTGCACGATGCGGTAGATGTTGATTTCTTCCGTCTCATTCCACGGCGGAAGGCCGCCCGACACGTTACACCGAATGTTGATGCCGCTGAGCTCCCTAAGCCTGCCGCACAGGTCATATATGCCCTGCGCAAGCCCGTCCTTTTCAAGCCCCACCGGCCGCAGGTTGCGGATCACATCGCGCGTCTCCGCAATGGTACCTTCCATATGCCTGATGATTTTCCCGGTCTGCTCGCGGAGCTTTTCATCACGTATGCGATTTTGAAGCAAGCCGAGGTTTATTTTGAGCGCAACCAGCGATTGCCCTACGCCGTCGTGTAGATCGCGCGCGATTTTCTCGCGCTCCTTTTCCTGCGTTACCACAAGCATATCCGATTGCCGCCGCAGCATGGCGTTTTGCTCCCGAATCGTCTCCGAAAGGTCCTGCGTCAGGTTTTCGTAGTTCTCTTCCTTTAAGTAATGCATCCAAGAGTAGACGTCGGAAAACTCCACGATGTTGAGGCCTTTCTTCTCTTCCTGTTCGGAAACGCGAAGTCCCGCGGTTCTTTTGATGATCTGAAACAGCAAGGTGGCCGTTCCGAACGACCACACGAAGTTCAGTAGCACGCCAAGCATCTGCACGCCAAGCTGCGCCAAGCGTGAAGAAAGCCGCAATGCCTCCTGCGGGGCGAGAAGCACGCACATCAGCGCCCCGCAGACCCCGCCGAAGGCGTGAATCGGCACGGCGTTAACGGCATCGTCGATGTGCAGCCGAAGAAGAAGCAGGCTTCCAAGCGTAACCACCGCGCCCGCGACAAGCCCAACCAAAATGGACCTACCCGGGTCGAGCATATCCGAACCCGCGGTAATTGCCACAAGCCCTCCCAGCGCGCCGTTGAAGATCGCCTCCATCAGACTTTGGTCTTTTGCCAGCAAAAAGGTGACGGCTACCGCACCCACCACACCCGCACACGCCGCAAGGTTGGTGTTGATGAGGATCACGCCGATGCGATCGTCGAATTTGAGCAAATTGCCGCCATTGAAGCCAAACCACGCAAACCAGAGGATAAACATCCCGACCGTGGCGAACGGGATGTTGGAACGCCCAAGCCGCCTCGGCCGACCATGCTCATCCCACCTGCCCTTGCGCGGGCCTACGGCGATGATACCCGCCAGCGCCACCCAGCCCGCGGTAGCGTGCACGACGGTCGCGCCCGCATAATCCATATAACCGAGCCGTGAAAGGAACGTTTGTTGGGAAGAATAAATTCCGCCCCACGCCCAATGCCCGAAGACCGGGTAAATCACCGCGCCCACAGCGACGGCGGCAATCACGAGCGATTTAAGCCCCGTGCGTTCCGACATGCTGCCCGAAAAAATCGTTACGGAGGTTGCCGCAAACATCATTTGGTACAGTACGAAAATAAAATCGTAGCCGCCATCCAAATCCATAAGCAAAAAGTGCCCGGTGCCGATCAGTCCGAAGAGGCTTCTGCCGAACATGAAGGAGAACCCGACCATATAAAACGCCAGCGAGGCGGTAACAAAAGCGACGATGTTTTCCATCGCCACGCTAATCACATTTTTCGGCTGTACAAACCCGACTTCATAGCAAACAAACCCCGCTTGCATAAAGAACACAAAGCAAGTGCAGATCAATAACCAAAGGTGATTGACTTCATTGATGCTATCCACCGCTGTTCACCCGCTTTTTTGTGCAAACGTTTCTAAACCCGTACGCCCGGTTTTATAGAGAAACCGCCTGAATATTTCTTTTTGTATACTGAACTCGCCGATAGTATACTGAACCCGCCGATTGATGTCAATCTTTGT
>DLFZ01000179.1:2367-5680 GCA_002482435.1 Christensenella sp. UBA7707 | reverse complement strand
TGCCCGCGGTATACGGGGGAACCGTACGCCTGCGCCATGGCCGCCTGCGCGGACGGCTTGCTGGTAACAAGGTAGAGCGCCGCGATCAGCCCCACCAAGAGCGCGTTGACGAGGAAGTTAAGCACTTTGCCCGGCTTTCGTTTTTTCATAAAACAGCCCTCCTAAGTGATTCTTTCGGCTGTTTCATGCTTATTCACACGGACGGGCCCATAGTATTAAAACCCGTAAGATTTCAAAGCGTACACCGCACGCGCGCCTTCATGCAACGTGTCCCATCCGGCGGTTAACGCCGGATGGGACGGTAAAATGTGGGTTCTTTTTTACCGCTTCGATGCGGCTCTCAAACGCTTAGCGCTTATCTTCAGGCAGCAAGCCCTTTCTGGTGAGGTCGATCTTGCCCTGCGGCGTGATACCGACGACGCGCACGAGAATTTCGTCGCCAAGGTTTACTTCGTCCTCCACACGCTCCACAAAGTGGTTAGCAAGCGCGTTGATCCTGACAAGGCCGTCCTTTCCGGGCTTGAGNNAAACGCACCAAGGCCCGGCTTGATGTTTACAACTTTGCCGAGGAACACCTGGCCCACTTCGATGTCACGCACGATGGCGTCGATCATCTTCTTGGCTTCGGCGGCGGCGTGCTCGTCCGGCGAGGCGATGAATACGCGGCCATCGTCTTCGATGTCGATCTTCACGCCGGTGTCGGCAATNNATCTTGTTGATGACCTTGCCGCCCGTGCCGATGACTTCACGGATCTTATCCGGATGGATGGTGAACTGCAGGATGCGCGGCGCATACGGCGACATTTCCTTGCGCGGTTCGGGGATGACCTCGAGCATTTTGTCGAGGATGAAGAGCCTGCCCTTGCGTGCCTGTTCGAGCGCACGGGTAAGGATCTGCTCATCGATGCCCTTGATTTTGATGTCCATCTGGATGGCGGTAATGCCTTCGCGCGTACCGGCGACTTTGAAGTCCATATCGCCCAAGAAATCCTCAAGGCCCTGAATGTCGGTCAGAATGGCGATGTTGCCGTTTGACTCATCCTTGATCAGTCCCATGGCAACGCCCGCAACGGGCTTTTTCAGGGGAACGCCCGCATCCATAAGCGCCATGGTGCTCGCGCAGATAGAGGCCTGCGAGGTGGAGCCGTTGGAGCTGATGACCTCGGATACAAGGCGGATGCAGTACGGGAATTCTTCCTCCGAGGGGATCATGGGCAGGAGCGCGCGTTCTGCAAGCGCACCATGACCGATTTCACGACGGCCCGGGCCGCGCATGGGGCGGGTTTCGCCCACGCTGTAAGGCGGCATGTTGTACTGATGCATGTAGCGCTTGTATTCTTCCTCGCCGATTCCGTCGAGCGTCTGCCCGTCGCCCACCGTGCCGAGGGTGGCTACCG
Source organism: Christensenella sp. UBA7707 (assembly GCA_002482435.1). Classification (GTDB taxonomy): domain Bacteria; phylum Bacillota; class Clostridia; order Christensenellales; family CAG-138; genus UBA7707. Next base: position 4,283 of record DLFZ01000179.1, on the reverse strand, counting down.
TGAGCACCTGCGTTTGGCCGCGGGTGAACACGGCACTTCCGTGCGTGCGGCTCAAAATGCCGACTTCGCCCCAGATGGGACGGATCTCGTCATGCTTGCGCCCGTCGGGACGAATGACGCGGTTGATGATCTTATCGCGCACGACCTCTTTGGTCATGCTGTAAAGGATGGCGTCGATGTCGGATTTGGAATTCGGATATTCTTCGGCAAAATGCTCGATGGTTTCCTTTTTGACCTTGGAACTTCTTTCCTCGCGCTCTTTGCGGTCGAAGGTATCAAGCGACCATTCAATCTTTTCGGCGGCGAACTCGCGCACCTTCTGTACAAAGCCTTCCTCGGGCTTGTACGGCGTGAACACGATTTTTTCGCTGCCCACTTCAGCGGCGATGCTCTTAATGAATTCCACGATCTTTTTAATTTCCTCGTGCGCCTTCAAAATAGCGCCGAGCATTTCGGCCTCGGTCAGCTCGTTCGCGCCGGCCTCGACCATCATCACCGCTTCACTCGTGCCGGCAACCGTAAGGTGCAGCCTGCTCTTTTCGCGCGCGGCGCTATCGGGATTCACCACATATTCGCCGTCCACAAAGCCTACACTCACGGCACCGATGGGGCCTGCAAACGGAGCGTTGCTGATGGCGAGCGCGGCGGAAGCGCCGATCATGGCCAGCACATCGGGCTGAATGTCCTGCTCAACGGAAAGCACTGTGGCAACAACTTGAATGTCGTTATAGAAGCCCTTGGGGAACAGAGGCCGCAAGGGACGGTCAATCAAACGGGAGGTAAGGATGGCGCGTTCGGTGGGCCTGCCCTCGCGCTTGATAAAGCCGCCGGGGATTTTGCCGACCGAATACATTTTTTCTTCGTATTCCACGCTCAGGGGAAGGAAGTCTACGCCGTCGCGCGGGTTTGCCGCAACTGTCGCGCAAACAAGCACCGCGGTATCGCCGCAGCGCACGAGGCACGAGCCGCCCGCCTGCTCGGCGTACTTGCCCGTTTCGACGGTCAGCGTCCTGCCCGCCAGCTGTGTGGTGAATGTTCTCTGCATGTCTTCATGCTCCTCTTCTTTCTATATTCATATTATTATAACCAAAATTTGCACTTTGTCGCAACATAAACACGCATATACGGGCGAAAAAAGTCTCTGGACACGCCTTTTTACGCGCCGCAGCAGAACCACCGCGCCGTAAGGGCGCTTCGTATGCCTTTTCACCCGCAAATGCGAAGCGAACCCATCCTGAATTTGGGCCTATAAAGCAAAAAGAGCGGGAATACTTCCCGCTCTTGATGGTTTGTTATTTCCTGAGTTCGAGGCTTACTATGATGGTGCGGTAACGCTCGATGTCCTTTTCCTTGAGGTAGTCGAGCAGACCCCTGCGCTGACCTACCATTTTGAGCAGGCCGCGGCGGGAGTGGTGATCCTTCTTGTTGATCTTGAGGTGCTCGTTGAGGTGGTTGATGCGCGCGGTCAAAAGCGCGATCTGCACTTCGGGAGAACCGGTATCGCCCTCATGAAGTTTGTACTTTTCGATGATTTCCTGTTTGTTGATATCCATGTTTCTTCTCCTTTTTTATGATCCCCGTGCGCCGAGCAATGCGTTGGAGCTTCGCAAAACACAGCTGCCGGTTATGGAACCTTGATATTATAGCATGGCTGAAAAGCCTTGTAAAGGTTCGCTTTCGCTGAAATTTTCACGCAAATGACAGAGCCATTTGCGTGGGGGAACGCAGCGCATACGGTTTCGCCTTCTGCGCTCTTTACACCAAGGCTCGCTCACCGCTCACCTTGCCGCAAGGTGTTGTTTTTGCCGCACATGTCGTCAAAAACAACGAATTTCATGAGTTGGCTCCATGTCGCTTTTGGCGCACGGCGCGGCGAAGCGCGCCTTTTCGAAATGTATGCGAGCTTTCGGCGTACA
>DLFZ01000179.1:307-2306 GCA_002482435.1 Christensenella sp. UBA7707 | reverse complement strand
TACAATACGCGCTTTGCGTTTTCCACATCGAGTGCAATCTGCGCGGCAAGCTCTTCAACACTTTCAAAGTAAAGTTCGCCCCGAAGCCTTTCGACAAACGCGACCGTGAGCTGCTTGCCGTAAATATCACATGAAAAATCCATGATGTAGGTTTCTACGCTCAGGCTTTTTCCGCCGACTGTGGGGTTCATTCCAACGCTCGTCACGGCATTGTAGGTTTTATCGTCCACCGTTGCGCGCGTGGCGTAAACGCCGATTTGCGGCAAAACCATTTCCTCCAAGCCGCCCAAGTTTGCCGTGGGGAAGCCTATGCCGCTGCCGATGCGGCGGTTTCTTACCACACAACCGGTAAGCGCGTACTCTCGCTCAAGCATGGCGTTTGCGGTTGTGATTTCCCCGCGTTCGATGAGCGTGCGGATGCGCGTGCTCGAAACCGGCTCGCCCTCGTAAAGGTACGGCGGCAGTTCGCGCACCGAAAAGCCCATTTTTTTACCGAGTTCGCGCAAAAGCTCCGTGTCGCCCGCGCCGTTTTTTCCGAACGAATAGTTAAAGCCGGCTACCGCACAGGCCATAGAAAACCGCTCCTGAAGCGTTTTTGCAAACACTTCCGGCTCCGTCGCGGCAAGCTCCAAGGTAAAATCGTCCGCCGCCACGCAATCCGCGCCGAAGGAGCGCAAAAGCCGCACGCGCTCGTCGAGCCCGCTCAAAAGCTTTGGGGCTTTGCCAAACACGCTAAGCGGATGGTTTTGAAACGTATACACGATCAGGCGAAACCCGTTTTCCTTTGCGATGGACGCGGCCTCGTTCAAAAGCCGCCTATGTCCGGCGTGCACACCATCGAACATGCCGAGCGCCACCACGCTTTTTTCGCGTTTTGTTTCGCATGGCTCAAAAGGCCGTTTCTCATTTGCCATCGGGCTCATCCCCCGTAAAAAACACANNAAATATGGAAACCCGCTTCCTCGCGCTTCCCTAAGCCCAAAAAACTTCCGTCGAGGTAGGTTTTTACAAGCTCCCCTTGCGAAAACTCCCTGCCGCACGCAATGGAAGCGCCGTTGAGAAGAAGCCGCTTTTCCCGCGCGCCAAGCTCGGNNGAGAAAGAGCGATGGAAAATCGCCGAGCGCTGTGTCGGGCGGCGTTACGGCGGTTGCTAGCGCATTCTCCTCTTTCAAGGCGCGAAGCTCCTCAAGGGTAAATGCGTTGTCGAGCGTAAATACACCCGAGCGCGTTCTTAAAAGAAACGAAAGATGCGCACAGGCGCCAAGCGCCCTTCCGATGTCGCTACATAAAGCACGCACATAGGTGCCGCGGGAACAGCCCACTTGCAAAAGAAAGCTATCCTCCCCTGTCTGCGCCAAAAGCTCCAATGCGTGTACCGTAATGGCGCGCTCTTTTTGCTCCACNNGCCTCGCCCGCGCGCGCAAGCTTATACATGGGCGTGCCGTTCACGCGCACCGCCGCATAGAGCGGCACCGTTTGCAGCTGCTCTCCGGTAAAGCCTATAAGCGTTTCGCGAAGCGCCTCTTCTTTTACGCGCACGTCCGAATGGCGCACGACTGCCCCGTAGGAGTCCTGCGTGTCCGTTTCCGCACCGAAGCTGATCTCGGCGTAATATTCCTTTTGTTTATCGGTCAAATAATCGAAAAGCCTTGTGGCGCGCCCCAAGCAAACGGGCAACACGCCCGCAGCGCCGGGGTCGAGCGTACCGGTATGCCCAACGCGCTTCATCGAAAAGATGCGCCGCACATCCGTTACAACATCGCTCGAAGTCATGCCCGGGGGCTTCAATACATTTACGACACCCTCCAAGACTCATCCTCCAATGCCAATGAAGCAAACCTTACCGCCTCCGAATACACCTCGTCGTAGGTGCCGCTTACGGTATAGCCAGCAGCGAACGCATGGCCTCCACCGCCTTTGAGGCGCGCGATTTTGCTCACGTCCACATACCGCTTGGAACGAAGGCTCGCCTTAAACACGTTGTGCTGCACCTCGCGCA
>DLFZ01000179.1:0-209 GCA_002482435.1 Christensenella sp. UBA7707 | reverse complement strand
GCGGTAATGCCGAGCTTGCCGTTGCACATTAGCTCCATGTTGGTGATTGCCTTGCCCAAAAGCTTGATTTTATGGTAGGGAACCGTGCGGTAAACAAGGCGGTTGATCTCGTAGGTGTCGATGCCGCTTTCAATGATGTCGGCGGCGATGCGCATGGTTTGCGGCGTGGTGTTGCTGTACGCAAAGCTCCCCGTATCCGTAAGAAGCGC
>DLFZ01000108.1:2740-3433 GCA_002482435.1 Christensenella sp. UBA7707 | reverse complement strand
ATCACGCATGACCTTGGCGTGGTCGCCAACATTGCAGACCGCGTGGCTGTGATGTACGCCGGCGACATCATCGAGTACGGCAATGTGGACGAGATCTTTTACGACCCGCGCCACCCGTATACATGGGCGCTTCTTTCGTCGCTGCCGCAGCACGGCATCAAGGGGCAAAACCTCAACGCCATCGAGGGTTCGCCGCCCAACCTTTTCAAAGAGGTCGAAGGCGATGCGTTCGCGCCGCGCAACCCCAAGGCGCTCAAGATCGACTTCATCGAGCAGCCGCCCTACTTCGACGTGTCGCCCACGCACAAAGCGCGCACATGGCTGCTTGACCCGCGTGCGCCCAAGGTCGAAGCACCGCCGCACATCCGCGGCATACGCACATGTGAGTGAGGGGGAGCGCCATGAACGACAATCGCGAAGTTTTGCTCGAGGTAAAAAACCTCGAAGTGACCTTTGGCTCTCGGCGCAAGGCCTTCAAGGCCGTGCGCGGCGTGAGCTTTAACATCTACAAGGGAGAGACCTTCGGCTTNNCGGCTCCGGCAAAACCACCATCGGCCGCGCGATCATCCGCATCCACCCGACTTCGGGCGGGGAGGTCATTTATAAGGGCGAGCGCATCAACGGCAAAATCTCCAAGGAGCTCGACCGCAAGGTGATTTCCGAAATTCAAATGATCTTTCAGGACCCCATGGC
>DLFZ01000108.1:2445-2615 GCA_002482435.1 Christensenella sp. UBA7707 | reverse complement strand
GCCAGCGCATCGGCATTGCGCGCTCGCTCATCATGGAGCCGCAGTTCATCATTGCGGACGAACCCATCAGTGCCCTCGATGTTTCCATTCGCGCGCAGGTACTAAACCTCATGAGCAAGCTCCAAAAGGAGCGCGGCCTTACGTATTTGTTCATCGCGCACGATCTGAGC
>DLFZ01000108.1:1888-2373 GCA_002482435.1 Christensenella sp. UBA7707 | reverse complement strand
ACGAAAGCGCTTTTAAGCGCGCTGCCCATGGCGGATCCTGCGCGCGAAAAGAAAAAGACGCTTCTTGTATACGACCCCTCTGTTCACGATTATTCCGTGGACGCGCCCCTTTGGGAGGAAGTTGAACCGGAGCATTTCGTACTCGGCAACGAGCGCGAACTCGACGCGTACAGAAAGGAGCTTGCGCAATGAAAAAGGCGCTTGTTTTCGTACCGATCGCCCCCCTCATGGTAAAGCCCGCGCATGAGGGAGAGCTTGATGACGAAGCACTTTACGGCATGACGGTGGAGGTAGGAGCCGCGCTTGAAAACGGTTTTTACAGCATCGTAACCCCCTACCGCTACGCGTCCCACGCGCACGAGGGTTGCTTGTGCTTTGAGGAAAGCGAGCTTTCCGCCTATGAAACGGGAACCCTAAAAACCGTTTGGGCGGCGCATGCGGATTGCATGGCTTCGCCGAGCTACCAGGCCACAAGGCTTATCACG
>DLFZ01000108.1:0-1809 GCA_002482435.1 Christensenella sp. UBA7707 | reverse complement strand
AAGGAAAAGCCACCTCGGGCCTTATTATGCCGAGCGCTTCTGCGACGAAGCTCTCTTTCGCGATGCAGTGGTAAACGTTGCGCTCTCCTACCTTGGCGTACAATACCGCTGGGGCGGCAAAACGCCCGACGGCATCGACTGCTCGGGGCTTGCAAGCATGGCCTACTACCTCAACGGCNNTTTCCATTTACCGCAACGCCCAGCTTGTGACGGGCTTCCCCATGTGCGAAATCGCGCGTGCCGATATGAAAAAGGGAGATCTGCTGTTTTTCAAGGGGCATGTGGCCATTTACATGGGTGACGGCAGCTATGTGCACGCAACCGGCCGCGCCGGTGACGACGGCGTTGTTGTGAACAGCCTCGACCCGACAGCCGAAAATTACCGCGAAGATCTCGCAAACGGAATTTTGAAGATTGGCTCAATATTTTAAAGAAAAGCGTGGCTTGTTACCGCTTGTAAGGACGATAAGAATTTATCGCCCTTAAAGGCGGTTCTCCGCGCGCCTTTGTCGTTTTTCGCCCTAAAAACTGCAAAGCAACAAAGAAAGGAATCTTTTATGCCCATCAACGATTCGTTTCAGTATCTGAATGTCGGCCTGCCCGAAGACATTGCGCGCCGCAAGCTGCACGGCGACTTTGAAGGCGCGCTGCGCCTCATCGAGCTTCGGCTTAAAAACCAAATCCCCGAGCCTTTGCGCCAGTGCCTTATCGTGGAGCGCGAGCTCATCCGCCGCATCGAAGACGACTATCCGTACAGCTTAACGGAAGCCATGGAANNGTCCGCCGCATTGAGGACGATTATCCGTACAGCTTTTCCGAGGCCATGGAAATCATCCATCAGGACATTCCGGATTTTACGGAGGCTCAGTTCCGCACGCTTGTGGATGAATTTAAGATCGACTGGATTTATGTGCGCGGTGAAGAGCGCTACTTCAACCGCTTCTACCAAACCCTCCTCAAGGTAAACGCGGAATTTGCCGCGCGTGCCAATGTGAAACGCGGCCATGTGGACGGTGAGGATGAGAGCGAAGAAAAAGAAGAAGGCATGCTCGACCGCGTCGTTCGCATTATGAAGGAAAAGGGGAGCTTTGGCTGCCGCCTTCGCATCCGCGCCACGGTGAAGATCAAGGACGAGGCGTTTGAGGCTGGGAAAACCGTGCGCGTACACATTCCCATCGCGGCGGACGCACGGCAGCAGAAAAACATCGTCATCCACAAAACCTTCCCCGAGGCATCGTTTGTAGCGCCCGCGGACGCCGCACAGCGCACGGTGTACTTTGAAGAAGTCATGCAAGAAAATCACGAATTTTTTGTGGAATACTCCTACGACAACGTCGTGATCTATGCCGATCCCGACCCTGCGAAGGTCGAAAAAGAACAGCCCAGCTTTTTTACACAAGAGCAGAACCCCCACATCGTATTTACGCCCTACCTTCGCGCGCTCGCGGCGGATTTAAGCAAGCATACCGAAAATCCGCTTGAAAAGGCGCGTGCGTTTTACGACTTTGTTACCCTCAACGTCAAATACTCCTACATGCGCGAATACTTCGCGCTTGAAAGCATTGCGGAAAACTGCGCGCGAAACTTCCGCGGCGACTGCGGCGTGCAGGCGCTGTTGTTCATTGCGCTTTGCCGCTGCGCGGGCATTCCGGCCAAGTGGCAATCGGGTCTCAATTCCTCGCCCGAAAGCGTCGGGCCGCACGACTGGGCAGAGTTTTATGTGGCGCCCTACGGGTGGATGTTTGCCGACCCCTCCTTTGGCGGCGGCGCGCACCGCGTGGGAGCGGAGCACAGGCGGCGCTTCTACTT
>DLFZ01000118.1 GCA_002482435.1 Christensenella sp. UBA7707 | reverse complement strand
CAAGGCCAGGCGCACTCACAAAAAACAAAACGCGGCAAAAGGAAGGCGGAAACCGCAATGCTTAAGCGCTGTATTTGCCTTTTGCTTGTTCTATGCGTCTGCACGCTGGTTTGCGGCTGCTGGGATTACCGCGGTCTTAATGAGATTATTTATGTGGCTGGAATTGCCGTAGACAAAAATAAGGAATCGGGAGACTATATCGTTACCTATGAAATGATGGATATTTCCGCAAACATCAAGCAAGAGGGATTGAAAGCGAAAATTGTGGAATCCAGCGGAAGAACCATTGCCGAAGCCGTTCGCAACGCGAACAAGCGCGTTATCTATCGAATGTATTTCGGGCATTCCACCGTGCTTATTGTTAGCGAGCAGCTTATGCTCGACGGTGAAATTGAAAAAATACTCGATTGGATACTTCGCGACGCCGATGTTAGGGAAACCGCCAGTATTGTGGTGAGTGTAGGTCAGCCAGCGGGTGACCTTTTGCGGCTAAAGGGCTTGGATCAAAGCGTAATCTCCAATGAAATGGACAAAATTCTCAAGGAGGACTATCGAACCGCCTCCCTTAGCTACCACGTGGCAGCCTACGAGGCGTTCAACCTTTTGAGTGCGGAAGGCATGGCACTGGTGTTGCCGATTTTTCACGAAGCCGACAACGATGGTGAGAAGGTTGTGGAAACCGCGGGCCTTGCGGTTTTTAAGGACAACTTCATGGTAGGGATGCTCAGCCCATTGGAAACAAAAATGATGCTTTTCATGATCGATGAAATGCATGGAGGGGTACTTACCTGCCAGATTTCCGAAGGGTCCAGCAACTATTTTACGCTTTCCGTTGCAAAAAGCACCACGAAGCTTTCCTACGAGGTAGGGGAAGACGGGCGGGTCACATTTCATGTTAAAGTTCGTATAGAAACTTTTCTAAGTCAAACCGACGAAGTGATCGATATGCTCGACAAAGCAACGATTAAAAAGTACGAGACATTTGCACAAATACAACTGAACAAAGGAATCGAAGAAACCGCAGAGCGGGTGCAGCAGGAATATGGTGCCGACATTTTTGGTTTTGGGAATTACATTCACGATACGGATCCGCACCTGTGGGAGCAGTTGAAGGAAAACTGGGAAGAGCATTTCCGCAATGCCGTTATTGTTGCCGATACGGAAATTTCCATTACCAACACGGAATATATGAAATCGTAAAGGAGGCGGCACGGTATGGAAATTGCACTTGTTTTGCTTTTCGTTTCATGCGCGCTGGTGCTAGATTTTTTCCCAAATCGAAAGCAAGAGCGTACAGTGGGAAACATCGTGTATCTCGCAATCCTTCTGGTTGGGATGTGCGTGTTGATTTTGCATGTGCTCGGGGTAAAAGTACCGAGTCCCGCAGACCCGATTAAAAAAATAGTGGAAGCGGTATTCGGGCCGCAATCCTGAAAGGACAGCATATGAAAAAAGCAATGCTTGAGCCGCGGCACGCAGTTTGCATGCTCATCATGTATATGATCGGAAGCACTGTGGTAATCGGCGTGAGCACCGAAGCGAAGCAGGACGCTTGGATGTCGATTTTGATTGCAACAGCATACGCAGTGCCTATCTTTTTTATGTATGCACGCATCATGAAGCTTTATCCGGAGAAAGATTTGTACGAAATTGCCGAATCGGTCGCTGGGAAGGTTGCGGGAAAAGTCATCATTGTGCTTTTTACATGGTACGCGCTTCATTTGGGCGCGCTCGTGTTAAGGAATTTTGTTGAGTTTACGCAGATGAATGTTTTGCGGGAAACGCCCCGCATAGCGGTTATGATCGTCATCCTGTCTGCCGCAATTTATTTGGTAAAAAGCGGGGTGCAGACCATCGGGAAGCTTGCGGTGTTCTGTTTAGTCCTTTTTATTATTGTGGTTATCATTACGGTGCTGGGATCGATCAATCAAATGGAAACTTACTATGTGCTGCCCGTGCTTTCGACGAAATGGGGCGTAATGCTGAAAGACGGCTACAATATTTTCACCTTTCCTTATGCGGAAACGGTTTTGTTTTTAACGACAGCAAGCGCCGTTCGCAAGCAAGACAATGCCTATAAAATTTATCTCTGGAGTGTCCTTGCGGCGGCCGCGATTTTAATCATTATAGCGGTTCGCAACATTCTTATTCTTGGACCGGCGATGGCGAGCGCGTCGTATTTTCCGTCATTTGTGGCGGCAAGAATCATCAACATCGGCGACTTTTTTGCGCGTATTGAAGGCTCTATCTCCATGAACTTCATCATGAGCGGCATTATCAAAATATCCGTATGTCTGTTTGCCGCAACAACCGGTATCGCAAAGCTTGCCGGAATAACGGACTATAAGCGTGTTGTTTTTCCGGTTACTTTGCTGATGATGGCTCTTTGCGAGATCGTGTACAAAAATCTCATGGAAATGTTCGCATGGCTCTCCACCTACAGGATGTACGCCATACCGTTTCAACTCATTTTGCCGGCTTTCTTGTGGATTGTAGGGGAGATCAGGACCGCAAAAGCTAAGAAACGCGGCCTTTCTACCAACTGACATTGTGCTGGCAAAAGGCTGCATTGCGTTGACGCAACAGGGGCGCCGTGCTAGAATGAGGCAAAAGCATCTGCCTTTTTGGGGGAATCAAAATTGGATCTATTTACCTATGCAGAACATACGGAGCTTGAAAACTGCAAAAGCCTGCTTTGCGTTCAGGCCCACCCACGCGAGTTGGAGTTGGCAGCAGGGGGAACGATTGCAAAACTTGTAAAAAAGGGCTGCAAAGTTTTTTTTCTTACGGTTACCGATGGAAGCAAGGGCACACCTGATGCGTCACTTTCCCCGTTAAAGCTTATGGAGATTCGCAGGCAGGAGGCAGTGGCCGCCGGAAAGCTGCTCGGTGTTACCGAACAGCTGTTCTTCGACTATACCGACGGCGATTGCCCGCCGACGGTAGAATTATGCCGTGGCATTCTTGCCGTGATTCGTGCGCTTCGTCCGCAAATGGTGCTTTCGATGGATCCATATCGGCCTTACGAATTCCATCCCGATCGGCTTGCTGTTGCAATGTCGGCAGCGCAAGCGGTGTTTTTGAGCGCGGCGCCACACTATCATAAGGATGTCGGCGAGGCCCACAGTGTGGAATCGATCGTTTTTCATACGACAAACTCAGCAAACGTATTTGTGAACATCGAAGAAACGCTGCAACAAAAGCTTGACGCGATTTTTCTTCACACAAGTCAGACACATGGCGAGGAAGACCTCAGGTTTTACATCGACTATCTTTCTCGCATGCATGCAAGAAAATGCGGCTGTGAACATTCGGAGGCATTTTTCCAACTTCCCTCACAGCTTATGTCGCTGCATTTCCAAGCCTGAGCCAAAGCATAATACGCCGCGAAAGAAGCGCTTAAAAGCGCTTTTTTGTATTGAAATGCATAGGGCAGTCACAATGGGTATTGACGGCTGAGTGGAAAATCCTTTACAATTCATTTGAAACAGCTTTGCGACGGCATGAAAACAAATGCTTAAATTTCAAGGCGTTTCGTTTTTTAAAGAAAATAATTAACAGGAGGGACGCAGTTGTTACCGTATTTTGAAGAAGTCGATCAAGTGTTGGCACAACTTGAGGTTGAAGCGACGCAAGGCCTCAGTGCAGAGGAAGCCGAAAGGCGCCTTGCAGAGCACGGGGAAAATAAGCTGACCGAAAAAAAGAAAGAAACGTTGCTGCAAAAGTTTTTGAACCAGTTCAAGGATGTGATGATTATCATCCTGATCGTGGCGGCTGCAATTTCCTTCGCAATTTCTCTTTATAACAGAGAGGAAGGCTTTGCCGAGCCGATCTTGATCCTCCTCATCGTAATTTTGAATGCCGCGCTTGGCGTGGCGCAGGAAAGCAAAGCCGAAAAAGCGCTTGAAGCGCTCAAAAAGCTCTCCGCACCCCACGCGCGCGTAGTACGCGGCGGGAAGGAAGACATAATTGATGCGGCGTTCCTCGTCCCCGGTGACATCATTCACATTGAAGCGGGCGACTTTATTCCGGCGGACGCGCGTCTTCTCGAGGCGGCAAGCCTGAAATGTGAAGAATCCGCGCTGACCGGTGAATCCGTACCTTCCGAAAAACAAGCTTCCTTGAAAGTGGAGCAAAACGCTCCCCTTGGCGATAGGCGTAACATGGTATATTCAGGTTGCAGCGTGGCGTACGGGCGTGCGCGTGCGGTGGTTACTTCCACCGGCATGAACACCGAGATGGGTAAGATTGCCAACATGCTTGATTCCGAGCAGGAAGGCCAGACCCCGCTCCAGCAAAAGCTTGCAACCCTCGGTAAGTACCTTGGCTTTGCGGCGCTTGCCATTTGCGCGGTCATTTTTGTGGTAGGTATTCTTGACCAAATGCACCTGATGGAAATCTTCATGATTTCCGTTTCGCTTGCCGTTTCCGCCATTCCCGAAGGGCTTCCCGCCATCGTAACCATTGTACTCGCCATCGGCGTGGAACGCATGGTAAAGCGCAACGCAATCATTCGGAAGCTGCCCGCTGTGGAAACGCTCGGCAGCGCCTCCGTAATCTGCTCCGATAAAACAGGCACACTTACCCAAAACCGCATGACGCTTGTAAAGGCGTTTGACGCAAAAAGCGGTGTTTCCGAGGAAATCGGCGAGGCAAATTCCGAACAGATCCGCGAAATTCTTAAATATGGTACGCTTTGCTGCGATGGATATGTGGAGTTGGAAAACGGCGAGGTTCGCCACATTGGCGACCCGACAGAAACCGCGATTGTGCTTGCCGCGCATAAAAACGGCATGACAAGGCAGGAACTCAGCGCGCAGTATCCGCGCCTTGCCGAAATACCGTTTGATTCCGACCGCAAGCTTATGACCACCGTAAACCGCATCAATGGCAAAAATATAGCAATCGTAAAGGGCGCGTTTGACGTGCTTGCTGAAAAATGCGTAGCGGGCGATGTTGCTGCCGCGAAAGCGGCCGTGGAAAGTATGAGCCGTCAAGCGCTTCGCGTGCTGGCTGTTGCATACCGCGAGGTTCAAAGTTTCAGCGCTACGCCCACGCCGCAGGAGCTTGAGCATTCGCTCACGCTCATGGGCGTGGTCGGCATGATTGATCCGCCGCGTCCCGAAGTAAAAACAGCCGTAGAGGTTTGTAAACGAGCGGGCATCCGCCCCATCATGATCACAGGCGACCATGTGGCAACCGCCTGTGCGATTGCCGAGGAACTTGGCATTCTTCGCGAAGGCGACGAAGCTGTTACCGGCAGCGAGCTTACCGTCATGCCCGAAGAGGAGCTTGCCGCGCGCGTCAAAAACATCTCCGTGTATGCGCGCGTTTCGCCTTCGGATAAGATCCGCATTGTACGCGCTTGGCAGAACGAAGGCCAAGTGGTTGCCATGACAGGCGACGGCGTGAATGATGCGCCTGCTCTCAAAGCGGCTGACATCGGCTGCGCCATGGGCATTACCGGCACGGATGTCGCGAAGGGTGCCGCCGATATGACGCTTACCGACGATAACTTTGCTACCATTGTCGAGGCGGTGCGCGAAGGTCGAAGCATTTATGACAACATCCGTAAGGCGGTGGGCTACCTGCTCGGCACCAACATCGGCGAGGTGCTCACGGTATTCCTTGCTATGTTGATATGGCGAACCTCTCCGCTTCTTTCGATGCAGCTTCTTTGGATTAACCTCGTGACCGACAGCCTTCCCGCAATCGCGCTGGGTATGGAACCTGTTGAATCCGATGTGATGGAGCGTATGCCAAAACCCAAAAACGAGGGGATCTTCTCCGGCGGCCTTGGTGTAAAGGTTGCGGTGCAGGGCTTGATGTTCTGTGCGCTCACCCTCATCGGTTTCTGGCTTGGGCAAGTGATGCTCGGCGGCAGCGTGGAAGAAGGCAGAACCATGGCGTTTATTATCCTTGCGTTTACGCAGGTGGTACATTCCTTCAACATGCGTTCTACACGCTCGCTTTTTGCCATTGGTGCGTTTACCAACAAAAAGCTTGTGCAGGCCGGCATCATCTCCACGCTTATGATTGCCGTGATCGTGTTCATTCCGCCCATTGCTAAACTGTTCGAGCTTGTTCAAATGCCTTGGTACATGTACCTGATCGCCGTTGGCTTGGCCTTTGTGCCGATTCCCGTGATGGAAATCACCAAGCTGTTCCTTCATCGCAAGCAACCGCAAAAGTAAGCTTCCGTAATATTGTGGCCACCGGTTAAGCCGGTGGCCACAACTTTTTGAGGTTGATTTCGATTGACACTCACGCACCGTAACGGTACAATGCAAACGGAAAATAGCGCACCATCTAAAATGCGGCGGCAATAGGAGACCAGATGAAAGCCAAAGTTGTAACCCCCGATGTGAGCAAAGCAAAAAGGATTCTTGCCATCAGCGACATTCACGGTAATTTGGAGCTTCTGAAAAGGCTTCTTAAAAAGGTTGGCTTTCAAGACAGCGATTTTCTTATACTTGTCGGCGATTATATCGAAAAGGGCCCGGAAAACCTGGCGACGCTACGCTATGTAATGGAGCTTTGCAAGAAGAAAAACGTATACGCGCTTTCCGGAAACTGCGATACCATTTGGGAAGACATCCGTTTCGAGCGTTACCACAAAGACCTTCTGCGTTATATGCTTTGGCGCAGCGAATCCGTGCTTAACGAAATGTGCAAGGAGCAGGAGATAGCTGTCCATGCGGATATGGACAAAGCAGGAATGCAAAAGAGCCTTCTGGGCGCGTACGATGCGGAATTTACCTGGCTCGAGGAGTTGCCGCACATCATCGACACGCCGAAGATCACCTTTGTGCATGCCGGGCTTGCTATCGGTGACCTTTCCTCCCAGGACGCAAACGACTGCATGATGCACCGCGCGTTTTTGGAAAATGCCCCAGCCTTTCAAAAGTATGTTGTGGTGGGGCATTGGCCGACCGTCAACTATCCGGCGTATTCGAATGGCCTTCTTTCCCATATGCCCATTGTGGATAGGGAAAAACGCATCATCTCCATCGACGGCGGCAATGTTGTAAAGCGCTCCGGGCAGTTGAACTGCTTGATTTTTCAGGAAGGTGCCTTTTCCTTCGCGTTTGTGGACGATCTGCCGATCCGCATCGCAACCGGCTCGCAGGAAAGCGCCGAAGCCCCTACATCGGTTGTATGGATGCACAACGAGCTTGATATGGTTGTGCACGGCGATACGCAAAGCGCTTGCGTGCTCAAGCACACCGGGCAGCGGCTCGTAATTCCAAATGAGTATCTTTACGAGCAGGATGGCGTAGTCTATTGCCGCGATTATACAAATTATACGATGTCCCTTCGCGAGGGAGACGCAGTTTCTATTGTGGAAACGCATGAGAACCTCGCACTCGTAAAGCGCAACGGGATACTCGGCTGGGCGGATCAGGCTTTATTAACAGTTAATTAAAAATAGTTCTCGAGCAATCGTGGTATAATTGCATCAGAAAACAAAACCGGAGGTTGATTTAAAATGAAACTTAAAAAAGTGCTGGCAGCGGTTATGGCGATCATCGCCTGCGTGGGCATGTTTGCGCCTGTCGCATCCGCACTTGAAGCAGGGCAGCAGCGCGTTACCATTGGCGCAGATCTTGACGATACCCAGCGTGCGCAGATCTATAAAGATTTTGGCCTTGAGCGGGGTACTGTAACCGAGCTTACGGTTACCAACAAAAACGAGCGTGCATACCTTGAAGGGCTTGTACCCGATGGCAAAATCGGCAGCGTTGCCCTTTCCTGCGTATACATCACCACGCTTGAAGAGGGAAGCGGCCTTGACATCAGCACCAACAACATCAACTGGTGTACTTCCGACATGTATAAAAACGCCCTTACGACCGCGGGCATTGCCGATGCAAAGGTTATGATCAGTGCGCCCTTCCCGGTTTCCGGCACGGCGGCTTTGACGGGCATTTACAAGGCCTATGAAGATATTACCGGGCAATCGCTCAGCGACCTTGCAAAATCCGTAGGCGCTGAAGAGTTGATCGTAACCGGCCAGCTTGCCGAGTACATCGGCAGCGAGGATGCTACGGAAATGATCAACCAGCTTAAGGGCATTCTTGATCAAACGCAGAACATGACGGACGATGAGGTTCGTTCCGAGATTCGCCGCATTGCGGACGATTATAACGTTGCAATCACCGACGCGCAAGTGGAACAGCTTCTCGGTCTTTGCCGCCAGCTTGAAAAGCTCGATGTAACAGAGCTGAAGGAAAAGCTCCTCTCCATTACGCAAACCGTACAGAAGGCCAGCCAGGCGCAGCAGGCGATTTCCAACTTTGCAACCGGCGTAAAGAACTTCTTTACTTCCATCGGTAATTTCTTCTCCAA
The DNA here is from genome assembly GCA_002482435.1 of Christensenella sp. UBA7707. Lineage (GTDB taxonomy): Bacteria > Bacillota > Clostridia > Christensenellales > CAG-138 > UBA7707. The sequence goes on along the minus strand of DLFZ01000118.1, from coordinate 14,950 downwards.
TTTGTTTGGCGGCAAATAAAACAGCCTGAAAGCAAAGGTTACTTTAAAGCACGGTACAATATGCCGTGCTTTGCTTTTGAACACTAACCGAACAAATGATTGTGTTTTTACGCAGGGACATGTAAAATAAGGTATCGTCTGTTTTACCACAAGGGAAAGGAACACGTCCACATGAAGCTTACGAAAAAGCAGGCTGCACGTTTTTTATTGCATCATCACGGCCTATTGGGAAAACACATTTACGAGGGGAAAGCAGGGGCACTTGCGTTTCTCCAAAACATCGGCCTCGTGCAGTATGATCCCGTAGATGCATGCGGTAAAAACGCCGAGCTTGTGTTGCATTCCCGCATAAAGGGCTTCAAAAAGAGCGATCTTAACGAATTGCTCTATATAGACAGGGCGTTGATTGACCATTGGGATAAGTGCATGTGCATCCTTCCTGTGGAACTATGGCCATATTTAAGCCGGTTCCGGCTCTCCGCGTCAAGCGGCTATTATTCAAGGCCTGAAGTTATGGCCGGATATGAAGAAGTGCTTTCGTCCATTCGGGAAAAAGGACCGCTTTGCTCGCTGGATGTTAACATTCCGAAAAGCGTCGTTTGGCCCTGGGGTGAAACCGCGCTTTCACGAGCCGCTATGGAATCGCTGTATTACCGGGGCGACTTGATCGTGCACCACAAAAAAGGTACGCGCAAATATTATGATCTTCCGGAGCGCCATCTCGACACGGCGCTTCTCCATGCTCCGGATCCGCATCGAGAGCTTTCTGAATTTCACATGTGGCAGGTAAAGCGGCGGATCGGCGCGGTCGGCCTTTTGTGGAACAAACCGTCCGACGCTTTTTTAGGCATTCATGACTTCAACGGTGCATTTAGAAACGAGGCGTTTGCATCGCTCAATAAGGCGGGGGAGGTTTTCCCTGTCGAAGTTGAGGGGATTTCCGGAACATTGTATGTAAGAAACGAGGATAAGCAAGCGCTTGAATTCGCATGTGGCGAAACGCAATTTGACGAGCGATTGGAATTGATTGCGCCGCTTGACAGCCTGCTTTGGGATAGGCGGCTGATTGAAGCGATTTTTGGGTTTGATTATCGCTGGGAAATTTATACGCCGGAGGCAAAGCGAAAGTACGGTTACTATGTACTGCCGCTTCTCTATGGTGATGCGTTTATCGGCAGGGTAGAGGTTGTAAACGACCGAAAGGGCAAACGCCTGCTCGTAAAAAACATATGGATGGAACCCGGTAAAAAACTGCCAAAGCGCGCGTTTCGTGCATACATTACGAAATTTGCAACTTGGAACGGGTGCAAGGAAATTGTAATGGAATAAAGTTCATACACAAAAAGCAAACGGCTCCCACTGTTGATTGGGAGTCGTTTGTTTGTCTATTTAGTTGCTGTATGTATGCAATTCTTCCGCCGAGCGGTTTATTCGAGTTTTCCCATCAGAAGAAGTTTGATGCGTTCGCCGATCTGCGAAGCGGGGCAGGAGATGCGCTCAAGCACCGGATGATGGTAAAATACGCAGGTGTCCGAACCGCCAAGGTATTCCTTTCCCGTTTCCGACCATACGATGATTCGTTTGTTGGTACGCGAAGCAATGGCAAGCCCAAGCTCCGTATGCGTTCCGCAGCCGCCCGGAAGAAGAACGATCACAAGCTCTGCGTCGCACACTGCACGCGTTTCGCTGAGAGAAACGGCAGTAAGCACCTCTTCGCCGCTTTCGCGTACATCGCCATGTACAGTCCAGTCGTAAGTAACCAAATGGCCAAGTCCTGAAAGGTAATCGATTACATTTTTTGCGAGTGTCCGGTTTCGTAGGCCGCTTGCCACATAAAATCTCATTTACTTTTTTCTCTGAACCCGGGGCCAGGGTCACCTTCCCGCCAATGTCTTCTGCAAAGCCCCACATACTTGTCGCCCGCGCCCAAAACCACCTGCTCGCCAACTTTGGTAATGCCGCCTCGGCCGTCGAGACGTGCGTTACAGGTGGCTTTTTTGCCGCACCAGCAAATGGTTTTTACTTCCTCGATGGTATCTGCCCAGGCCATAAGCCAGTGGCTTCCCGTAAAGAAATTGCCTTGAAAGTCTGCCCTTAGGCCATAGCAAATTACGGGTACGTTATAATCGTCTACAATTTTTACAATGAGCTCTACATCCTCTTTGGAAAGAAACTGCGCTTCGTCCACGATGATGCAGTCGTATTCTTTGCGCTTGACCGCTTCGAGATCCATTTCATGAAACAGCACACATTCATCGGTAAGCCCGCTTCTCGACCGAATGGCGTGCACGCCGTCACGCGTATCAATCTCGGGCTTTACAAGAAGCGCTTTTTGCCCTTGCTCACCGTAGTTGTACTTCACCATAATGGCATTTGCGGTTTTGCTGGAGCTCATCGCCCCGTAACGATAGTATAGTTTTGCCATGTGTACTCCGTATTAGGTTTAAATTTATCGACCGCCCTGGTCGTAGGGAATGCCGCTTGCTTTTGGCGCTTGCGAGTTTTTGGAGGTAAAAGCAAGCACGATCAGCGTTGCAAAGTAGGGAATCATTTTGTAGATGTCACTGGGGATTTTCAGCGCCGCAAGCACCTCGATGCCCGAATAAGCCGCTGCAATGGTCTTCATCAAGCCGAAGAAGAGGGAGGCATAGAGGATACGCATGGGCTTCCACTGACCGAAAATCAACACCGCAAGTGCAAGAAAGCCGTAGCCCGCAACGGTTTCGTTAAAATTCGTGGAGGTCGGCACCACAAACACCAACCCGCCAAGACCGGCGAGTGCGCCCGAAATGATAACGCCCGAATACCGCATTCTGTAAACATTGATACCTACGGAGTCCGCAGCGTGCGGATGTTCGCCACAGGCGCGAAGCCGAAGCCCAAACCTTGTTTTGTAGAGCACCAGCCAAGATACGATCAGCACGACAATTCCGATGTAAGTGGTAATGTAGGTGTTTTCAAACAACACATCGCCAATCAGTGGGATTTTGCTCAACACCGGAACGGCCGAAATTAAAAAGGTGTTTTTGAACTGGATCTGCTGTACGCCGTTTTCCTGGATCATGCGTGCAACATAAATGGCAAACGCAGGAGCAAACATGTTGAGCGCAGTACCGCTTATGGTTTGATCCGCTTTCATGTTAACGGAGGCATATGCGTGAAGCAGTGAAAATACCGCGCCCGTGATCATGGCAATCAGCACCGCAAGCAGCAGTAAAAGCTGCCCGCTCATAACGGCTTGCATCTGGTTGATGAAGAAAATGCTCGTAAAAGCACCCATGATCATAATGCCGTCGAGCGCAATGTTAACAACGCCGCTGCGCTCGGAAAACATGCCGCCAAGCGCTACAATCAGCAGAGGAACCGAGAAGATTAAGGTTTTGTTGAGAAGGAAATACAAAGCGTCCATTTATTTTTCCTCCGATGCGGCGGAGTCATCGACGACCGCAACAGGCGCCGCAAGCTCCTTGTCGCTTTTTCCCGTCAGGATTTTAATGATAACATTGCGGAACAGCAGGCTGAATGCACTGAAGTAGATGATCACCGCAATGATGATATCGATGATTTCCGGCACAAAGTCAAGCCGCTGCATATAGTCGCCGCCTATGGTGATGTACGAAATGAATAGGCCGGCAAACACGATGCCGATGGGGTTCGATAAGCCCAAAAGCGCCACAGGGATTCCCGAGAACCCCTCAGCCGCAAGCACGTCAACCACTTTGATGCGCCTTCCGCTTGCGCCGCTCAGGTACAAAAGCGCGCCGCCCATGCCCGAGAGCATACCGGAAATGAACATGGAAAGCACGATGCTGCGTTTTTCGTTGATACCCGCATAACGGCTTGCAAAACGGTTGTAGCCGCAGGCTTTCAGCTCGTAGCCGAAGGTCGTTTTGTTCAAAACGATGTAGATCACAACCGCCGCGGCGATCGCAATATAAAAGCCGCCGTTCAAGGTGGAAATGTCCTTCGTATTCCCTACGGTGTTGAAGAAGATATTGTCAAGGCCCGCTTTGGGAAGAACGGCCGTTGTCGCAACGTTTTGTGAAAGCGCCTTAAGCGAATCGTAAATGTTCTTTTTAACGAGGAAGTTTACGCCGTACAGGCCGATGTAGTTGAACATGATGCACGAAATAACCTCGTTCACGTTCAAATACGCTTTAAAAAAGCCCGGAACAAGCGCCCAAACGCCGCCGGCAAGCGTGCCGCAAATTACTGCCACGATCCAGTGGAAGGGAGCGGGGAGGAATGTCCACTTTACGCCCACAAGAATGGCGACGAACGCACCCGTTAGAAATTGCCCCGGCGCGCCGATGTTAAATAGGCCTGTTTTAAACGCAAAGCCAACCGACAGACCGGTTAAAATGATGGGCGTTGAAAAGTAGAGCACCTGACCCATTCCTTTTGCGCCGCCGGAAAAACCGCCTCGGAAAATGTAGCCAAGCCCCGCGATGGCTTCTGAGGGGTTGCTGATCAAAAGGATGACGAAGCCGAACACGATGCCTACCAGGATGGCGATGACGGAAGCCGTGGCGTTTACAAAGCCCTTACTGAGAAAAATGCTTTCCTTTTTCATACAGCGCTGCTCCTTTTGGAACCGGCCATGTAAAGTCCGAGCTCCTGTACAGTGATTTCCTTGGGGTTTAGATCGGCCACGATTTCGCCTTCGTAAATAACAAGGATGCGGTCGCTTACTTCCATCACCTCGTCAAGCTCAAGCGAAACCAAAAGAACGGCTTTTCCTTCATCGCGCTGTGCAACTAGCTGCTTGTGAATGTACTCGATCGCGCCTACGTCCAAACCTCGCGTAGGCTGTACGGCTATCAAAAGTTCAGGATCGAGGTCGATTTCACGCCCGACAATCGCTTTTTGCTGGTTGCCGCCCGACATGGAGCGCGCAATGGTGATGGAGCCTTGACCGCTTCGGATGTCGTATTTTTTGATGAGATAATCCGAATAGCGATACATTTCTTTGAAGCGAAGGAACCCGCCATTTTGAAAACGCTTGGTGAAATATTGCTTCAAAATGAGGTTTTCCGCCAAAGGATAATCAAGTACGAGCCCGTCTTTGTGCCTGTCCTCCGGGATGTGCGCGATACCAGCAATGTTGCGCTGCCGTACGGATTTGTGTGTGATATCCGAGCCGTTGAGCTTGATTTCACCTTGCTGCAAAGGCATAAGCCCCGTAAGTGCGTAAACAAGCTGCGACTGGCCGTTTCCGTCGATGCCCGCGATGCAAACAATTTCTCCGCGGCGAACCGTAAACGATACGTTGCTTACGGAGTTTTTGCTGTGATCGCGAAGCTTGACGGTAAGGTTTTTTACTTCGAGCACAGGCTCGCCCGGAAGCGTGTCGCCCTTTTCCACCTGAAAGCTGACCTTGCGGCCAACCATCATCTCGGACATTTGCTCTTTGGTGGCTTGCGCAACATCGATCGTGCCCACATATTTCCCTTTGCGAAGGACTGTGCAGCGGTCGGCAACTTCTTTGATTTCATTCAATTTATGCGTGATGAACAAAATCGACTTGCCCTCGGCTGTCAGGTTCTTCATGATCTTCATGAGCTCTTCAATTTCCTGCGGCGTTAAAACGGCGGTCGGTTCGTCGAAAATAAGAATTTCATTTTCACGGTACAGCATTTTGAGAATTTCAACACGTTGCTGCATGCCGACGGTGATGTCGCTGATAAGCGCATCCGGGTCAACCTTAAGGCCGTAAAGCTCGGAAAGACTTACAACCTTCTTGCGTGCTTCATCCATTTTTAAAAAGCCGTTTTTGGTGGTTTCAACGCCGAGTATAATGTTTTGGAGAACCGTAAAATTATGAACCAGTTTGAAATGCTGATGAACCATGCCGATGCCCAGGGCATTTGCATCGTTTGGATTATGAATGTTCACGACCTTTCCATCTTTTTTGATCGTACCGTTTTCGGGATGGTAAAGGCCGAACAGCACGCTCATCAACGTGGATTTTCCGGCGCCGTTTTCACCAAGCAGGGCGTGTATTTCGCCTTTTTTCAGCTGCAAGGTTATGTTGTCGTTTGCAACGATGCCCGGGAATATTTTGGTAATATTGAGCATCTCAATCGCATAATCCAAATTGCATCACTCCTTGAATATACATTATATATCACACGAAACCATAAGGAAATATCATAAATCCGCAAAGCAGTAAAATTGGACTTTTCTTGTGAATCATATCATATGAAAACAACGGCATGGTTACGCAAAGAAAAGAATGGGGCGGACGAATGTCCGCCCCATGTTTTTTAACCTTGTTTTACTCAACGGGGGTGATGGTCACGCTGGTGGTGCCAAGGTCGAGAACGTTCGCCAGATCGGTGCCGATGTCATCCTTTACAATGGTGATTTCGCCAGCCGCAAGCTTCGCAAACAGCGCGTCATAATCCGCCTGAGCGAAGGTGGTGAAGCGGGAAGCAGCCATCGGAAGCGCAACGCCAGCCTTGGAAGCATCCATGGTGAGAGCAGCGCCAGCGGGGAACGTACCGGCATAGTACTGGGCAAGAATGTCCTGCACGGAAGCGCCGAGGCCCTTCATGGCGGAGGTGATGATGGTTTCGGATTCGGCGCTCTGATCTACGTCAACGCCGATCGCCTTCGCGTTGTTTTCCTCAGCAGCCGCAAACACGGAGAAGCCTACCGCGCCGCCGCAACCAAAGATGACCTGCGTGCCGCTGGTGTACCAGGAGGAGGCAAGCGCCTGCACTTCCGGGGTAGCATCGAAGCCGCCGGTGTAGTGGTACTTCATGTCAACGGTAACGTTGAGTTCCTTCGCAGCGGCGTCAGCGCCCTGCACGAAGCCGTAGCCGTAACGGACAACAGCGGGAACCGCCATGCCGCCCATGAAGCCGAGGCTGGTGTAACCGTCTTTTACAGCGGCATAACCGGCCAGATAACCAGCCTGCTCTTCGGCATACACGATGCCAACAGCATTGGCGTTGGTCCTGAATTCGGAATAGTCTTCGCTATGCGGATTGCCGTCGATGAGGATGAACGTTACATCGGGGTACATATCCTGTGCAAGGAAGATCGGGGTTTCGAACAAGAAGCCCGGGGTCACGATGACCTTCGCGCCACCCTCAACAGCCAGCTGAATGGCGGCGAGGTAAGCGTCGGTGGACTGCTCGGTCGGCTGATAGTACTTGCGGGTGATGCCGTTGGCATCGGCATAGGCAACAACGCCTTCCCAGGTGCCCTGGTTGAAGGATTTGTCGTCGATGGTGCCGATGTCGGTGATCATCGCGATTTCATAAGTGTCGGCCGGGGCGGCATCGGTAGCGACAGGCGCTTCAGTGGCGACAGGGACTTCCGATACGGGCGCTTCTGTGGTTGCAGGCTCTTCCGTCTGCGGAGCGCAGGCAGCTGCACCCAGCACAAATACGAGCGCCAGCAACAATGCGGCTAACTTTTTCATTGGAATTCCTCCTAATTATGTTTTGCCGTGCTTCTGCACGACCAAACACATTTTATCAGATGATTCTAAATTTTGAAAGACTATTTCAAAAATATATGTACAGTTGGCAAAAAGAAGGCACCGGTAACGCTATTTTTTACATTTTTGACAGAAGCAGGACAAAAAGGAATTGTAGAATGGTTAAAACGTGATACAATATCAAAAAAGAAAGCGGAAGGTTTAATGTTCGGCTACGTCGCCCCAAATCAAGACGAACTTAAGGTGCGGGAGCTTAAACAGTACCGCGCCTATTACTGTGGGCTGTGCAGGGCTGTAAAGGAAAATTTCGGTGAAACCGCAAGGCTTACCCTCAACTACGACTGTACGTTTCTCGCGATTCTCCTTTGCGGGCTCAACGATCCGCTCCCGGAACCTTTTTATGAAGGACACTGCGCATATAAGCTTTTTTTGCGTAAGCGCCCCATTGCAAAATACAACGAGGCTCTTGCCTTTGCGGCAGATTATGAGGTGCTGCTTTCATATTATAAAATGCTTGACGATTGGCAAGATGAAAAACGGTTTATGGGTGCTGCTGCAAGTGCGGCGCTTTCCGGCTCATTCAAAAAGGCCCGCAGACAAAACCAAGCACTTGCTGAGATCGTAGGAAGCGGACTGAAAAAACTTCATGCGCTTGAAAAGGAGCGCTGCGCGGAGCTTGATGCTGCTGCTGACGCCTTTGCATCTATTTTGAAAGGCGCAATCGCACTTGCACCTGGTCTTAGCGTGGCCGACCGGGTTGCGGCCGTCGGCCTTGCCTATAACCTCGGCAAATGGATTTATTTTGCCGATGCGTGGGACGACAGGGAAAAGGATCAAAAAAGCGGTTCTTACAACCCTTTTCTTTCTTCCGGCGCGGATGAGGAGCGCGCGCGTTTCAACTTATATTATTGCCTCAACGAAGCCGTCAACGCTTATGAGCTGCTCGATTTAAAATCCAATAAGGGCGTTTTGGATAACATTATGTATGTGGGCTGCGCGGAAAAAACGAAGCGGCTTTTGGGAGGGAACCATGAACAATCCCTATAAGGTACTCGGCGTTCGCGAGGACGCGACGCAGGAGGAGATACGCGCCGCCTATCTTAGTCTTGTGAAAAAATACCATCCAGACAAGTACAGCGACAGCGACCTTAAGGAGCTTGCCAACGAAAAACTCGTTGAAATCAACGCTGCTTACGAATTCCTTACAAAAAAAAGCTCGTCGCGCTCCGCATCGTCCACCTACAGCGAAGGGCGCGCGGGAGGGCAAAGCTACAGCGGAAGCGGCGGCTCCTATTCTGGCCCGAACGCGCCGGATTTTGCACGCGCACGCTTGTTCATCAACCAAAACAACATTCAGGCTGCCCGTGCTGTGCTCGACGGCATACCCGTGAGAAACGCCGAGTGGTATTATCTGTACGGTGTTGTATACCTTCGTCAGGGCTGGTACGATAAAGCCCACGATTTTTTTGGAAGAGCCGTGCAGCAGGAACCCGGCAATTCGGAATACAATGCCGCTTATCAATCCGTCCGCAGTTCCGGCAGCCCTTATGCGCGCGGCGGTTACAGCGGCGGCTATACGCGCGGCGTTTCGGGCTGCGACGTTTGTACAGGCCTTCTTTGTGCGGACTGTTGCTGCGAAAGCTGCGGCGGCGATCTGATTCCCTGCTGCTGAGTGCGTACTATGCGAAAGCTTGCTGTTTCCAAACAAATAACGCTTGGCGCCATGGTCGTTTCGCTCACCGTACTCATGCTGTATGCGGCTACGGTTTTGCCGACAGGTAAGCTTGCGTGTTATTTCATCGCCTCACTGTTTGTGTATGCGCTGTCGTACGAAGGAATTTATGGCATCGCGATTCTTTCCTACATCGCGTCGTCGCTCCTTGCGTTTTTGTTGATTCCCGACAAGCTCTCGTTGATCCCGTTTTTTGCACTGCTTGGGCACTTTGGCATTTTTAAGGCGTTTGCGCAGCTTCACTTGCGCGACCGTTTTATACGCTTTGTTTCTTATCTGCTTTATTGCAGCGTTTTTACAGCTGTCGGTGCGGTTGCGGCGTTCTACCTGCTTGGGTTTAACATTCTCGAAAACATTCCGTTCGGTCTTCCCGTTTATGCGGCGGTGCTTGTTTTGGAGGCAACATTTGCCGTTTACGCTGCGGTGTTTCTCATCTGCCAGCGGTTTTACGAAACCCGTATCCGCAATAGTCTGCTTCCAAGAAAATAAACCTTATTGCGTGCTTCCCGAAACCATTTTGGTTTCGGGTTTTTTGTTTTGTTTTATACTAACCTCCCACAAAAACGGCAATCATAAAAATGGTATCAATTGCGGATCGGGGAGGCGATTTTCTATGAAAAAGCAAAAAAAACGGGGCGGAATCAAACGACTCTTTAAGGGGTTGTTTTTCACGTTATTTGTTGTGGTCGCTGCGTTCGTGCTTTTTTTTGCGGTCAAAATTTTAAATTTAGATGCTTGGAGCAAATTTGACGCACACAAAATCCTTGATGTTGAGCAAACACTCATCGTTTACGACACGCAGGGAAACGAATATACACGCCTTCATGGGCTGGAAGACCGCGTATGGGTACCTCTTTCGGAAGTTCCCGATATTGTGGTCAAAGCCTTTGTGAGTGCAGAGGATACGCGGTTTTATGAGCATTTCGGCGTTGACATCATCCGTATTTTCGGTGCCGCATGGCAGGATATAAAGGCGGGAAGCTATGTGCAGGGAGCTTCCACCATCAGCCAGCAGCTTATCAAGCTCAGCCATTTGACTGCGGAAAAAACCATGTCTCGTAAGCTCGAAGAAGCGGTGCTTGCCTATCAGATGGAACAGCGGTACTCAAAAGATGAAATCATGGAAATGTACCTCAACTATGTCTATTTCGGAGGCGGATATTACGGCATCGAAGCTGCAGCGCTTGGCTATTTTGGTGTACATGCGCATGATTTGACGGTTGCGCAGGGGGCCATGCTCGCGGGCGTTTTGAAGTCTACCGTGAAATTTGCGCCGCATCTCAACTTCGAAGCATCGCTGGAACGGCGCAATCTTGTGCTGGCACTGATGTGCGAGCAAGGTTACCTTACGGAAGCGGAAAAAGAAAGCGCGCAGGCCGAGGTGGCCGTTATTGTACACAATCCGGATGTGCAGGCAAAACGCGGATACTATGTGGATCAGGCGTTATCGGATGCGGCAAAGCTTTTGGGGGTTGATTCGGATACGCTTTTAACGGGCGGATACCGCATCTATACTGCCATGGATACTGAGCTTCAGCAATATTGCGAGGCGGTTTTCTCTGACAAAGCGATGTTCCCTACGGAAGACTGTGAAGGGGCGCTTGTGATTCAGCAAGCCAACACGGGGCTTGTTGCAGCGCTTGTCGGCGGGCGAGAAAGCACCACGCCTATGGCATTTAACCGTGCGACAGCCATTCGCCGCCAGCCGGGTTCCGTAATAAAGCCTGTAATCGTATATGCACCCGCGCTTGAGGAATACGGTTTTACGGCCGCGAGCATGCTGCTTGACGAGCCGACGGATTTCAACGGCTATGCGCCGAGCAATTTTGGTGACAAATATTACGGATGGGTGACCTTGCGCGAAGCAGTTAAACGGTCACTTAATGTTCCGGCGGTGAAAGTGCTTTACCAAATCGGTGTAAATGCCGGGAAAAGCCTTGCCGAGGAATGCGGCATACGCTTTGTGGAAGAGGATACGAGCCTTACGCTTGCCCTTGGAGGCTTTACCTATGGGGTTTCCCCTTGGCAAATCGCCGGCGCATACTCCTGCTTTGCTTCCGGCGGATTGTACAACACGCCTACGCTCATCAAAAAAATCACGGACGCGAGCGGAAACGTGCTTTATGAATACCAACCCGAGCAAAAGCGCATCATCAGTGAGCAAAACAACTACATTCTCACCAGTATGCTTGAAAGCGCAATCAGTGAGGGTACAGGGCGCAGGTTGGGCGAGCTTGCGATACCGCTTGCAGGAAAAACCGGTACGGTAGGTGATGAAAACGGTAACCGCGACGCATGGATGGCCGCGTATAACGCGCAGTATACCGCCGTCGTATGGATGGGATACGATAGCTCGGAAAACGGGGAAGCGTTGCCCTCGAACGTCACAGGAGGCACCTATCCGGCGCTTATTTTGCGAAGCATTTTCGGCAAACTGTACGAAAATACCGCTGCGCCTGATTTTGTGATGCCCTCCGGTATCGTGGAGTGCAAAATCGACCTTCATGCGCTGGAAGCGGAGCATACGGCGCTTCTTGCAAGCGCACTGACACCCAAAAAGAGCACAACGACCGAACTTTTTGTGGAAGGAACACAACCCACCAAGCAGAGCGATTACTGGACGGTGCCGTTCCCCGCGGCAAATTTCAAGGTTACGTTGAGCGCCGACGGCTATCCGCAAATCAGTTTTGCGGCACGCCAAGACTATGTAGAATACCGCCTGTACAGAGAGGCGGGGGGGCCGCCCGTGCTCGTAAGCCAATGGAAAGGCGAAAAGAACATAGAATATGTGGATAGAAGCGCCGCGCCCGGCACAAGCTGCCTTTATTATGTGGTTCCCGTACACCCGGAGCTGACGATCAACGGCAAGGAGGTAACAGGTCCTTCCTCCACGAAAATAGGCGTCATCATCCCGCAGCGAAGCTATCAAGATATAACCCTCGGAGGTGACGGGGCGCAGCAGCCGGATTTAAAAATTGAAACAACGCCATAAACAGGTTCAGGTAAAAACGCATTCGGTGGCGCGCATTGGCGCGCCACTTTTCCTTGACGGACATGAAATTTAAAAGTAATATATTCATGTATAGGATCTATGCCGAATCGGCTCTTTTTGACCAATTCTCATCTTTTTAAGGAAGTGCAGCAAATGGAACTTAAAAAAATCGCGTCCGAAATGCAGCCAAAATCCATGGCGGCGCGAGACTGGGTTTTTCAGGTGATCCGTACCGCGATTGTACGCGGCGTTCTGCCCGGCGACATGCCTTTGCGCCAAGATGAAATTTCGGCGGCACTGAGCGTGAGCCACATACCCGTACGCGAGGCGTTTCGCCAGCTTGAAGCGCAAGGCCTGGTACGCATTTACCCAAACCGCGGCGTTGTGGTGTCAAAGCTTTCCAAGCACGAAATGGAAAACGTTATGGATACGCGCATCATGCTTGAAACCGGCGCCATCCGCGCGGCGCTGCCCCACATCAAACCGGAGGATCTGGAAAAGGCCTACGCGCTTCTTGAAGAATACGCAAACGAGAAAAACTACAACCGACTCGATGAGTTGAACCTTCATCTGCATTTTTCTCTATATGAGCCGTGTGACAATCAGGTTTTGCTTTCGCTCATCGACCAGTTCCACGCAAATGTCGATCGCTACATTCACCCGTTTTATACCGAGCAAAACGACGAGGAGCTTCGCTCCATCGAAGATCACCGCGCGCTCATCGATGCCTGCCGCAGCAAGGATGCCGAGCTTGCAACCGCCGTGCTGCGTACACATTTGGAGAAAACGAAAATTCTCCTTTTGCGTTCGCCGCTGCTCTCCTGATTTTCTTGTGCACCGAATGCTTCGAAGCTCCGTTCTATACGGAGCTTTTTTGCGAATGCACGGGCGAAGGGATTTGCTCCTTTAATCCGCTTCAAAAATAGGCTATAATGTTAAGCATAGTACACGAATCCGAACTGCCCAAGCGGCATATTTCGGTCGTTCTCAGCGTTATCGTCGGTTGGTATAGCGGCGCTATGCTTAAATAGAGAGGTGTTTGTATGGCTGCAAAGAAGGCGAAAACTACAGCAACGGCACAGCGCGCGCAGACCAAACGTGAGGTTTGGGGCGTTCTTTTTATTGCGTTCGGCCTGTTTTTTGCCGTAAGCCTCTATTCCGACGCCGTTGGCATCGTTGGTACGGCGATCAGCAGCTTTCTTTTTGGTCTTACGGGTCTGCTTGGCTATGCATTGCCTGTGCTGACCATAGCGCTTGGTATTTTCGTGATCGCCGTAACGAAAAAGGCCATGAAAGCTTCCACTTTCATTACCTGCTTGTTCGGCGTATTTTTTCTGATGGTGCTGTTCCATATTTTTAAACGGAACACGGTAGAAAACATCACCCTTTTGCAATTCATCAAAGACGCTTATACGCTCGGCAAGGAAAGCCGCGTGGGTGGTGGGTTTTTCGGTGCGCTCGTCGCGTATCCTTCGCTCCATCTCCTCGGCACGGTAGGGAGTTATATTTTCTACATTGCGGGCGTCGTCATTTGCATGCTCATCATCACAAGAATTTCACTGAAAAAGACGGGGGAAAGGGTTGGGGAAACCATCAAGGCCGGCGTTGAAAACGTAACGGAACTTTTCGACCGCGGAGGAACCCTTTATACGGAAGATCTTTCCCAACAGGCGAACAAACCCGCACCGCCCGTAAAGCAAAGCAGGCGCGCCGCAAAGCAGGAAGCCATTTTGCAGGTGGATGCGCGAAAGGTCAAAAACGCAGAAGGAGAACTGAATTTTCTTCCTATGTCGGGCGCCATCGAAAAGAAGCGTGGTGAGCCGAAAAAGAATACACAGTCGCTTTCCTTCCAAGGCAAAGGCGCTTATGATGCGCCGGAATATGACGATTACGAGCTTCCCGCCGAACCGCTCGCTCCGTCGGAACGCGTTTCGAGAATTTCGCAACACGCACCCGTGATGCAGGAGCCAGTTCTACAGCACCATGAAGAGAAAAAGGCCAAGCCTGCGGAGAATGTCGGCTCTGTGGAGCCGCTCATCCCTCCGCAAAGCGAAGCGCACGCGGTAATCGAATACCAGCGGCCGCCGTTTACGCTTTTGAAAAAACCTGTTCAGTCGGTTAATACGGCGGAATCCCCCGCGGAAAAAGGCAGGCTTCTTCTTGAAACGCTTTCCAACTTCAACATTGAGGCTCGGATCATCAACGTCAGCGTTGGCCCCGTTGTAACACGATACGAGTTGCAACCCGCACAAGGCGTGCGTGTGAACCGCATTACAAACCTTGCTGACGACATCGCGCTTGCGCTTGCTTCGCCAAGCGTGCGTATTGAAGCGCCAATTCCCGGCAAAGCCGCCATCGGCATTGAAATTCCCAACAAAGATGTTGCAAGCGTCGTTTTGCGCGAGCTTCTTGAATCCAAGGAATTTCAGGGGTCAAAATCGCCGATTACCTTCGCACTCGGCAAGGATATCGCAGGTAAGATCGTCTGCGCCGACCTTGACAAAATGCCGCACCTTCTCATTGCGGGCACCACTNNGGATATCAGCTCCATGCCCCATCTGCTCATCGCCGGCGCCACCGGCTCCGGCAAGAGCGTATGCATCAACGATATCATCATCAGCATGATCTACAAATCTTCGCCTGCGGATGTGCGCATGATTCTTGTAGACCCGAAGGTCGTGGAACTGAAGGTGTTTTCGCCCATGCCGCACCTTCTTTTGCCGGTGGTGACGGAACCCAAAAAAGCGGTGGGAGCGCTCAAGTGGGCGGTAGCGGA
>DLFZ01000098.1 GCA_002482435.1 Christensenella sp. UBA7707 | reverse complement strand
AAAGTGCTGCTGCGCAAGAATTTCTGTAGGTGCCATGAGCGCCGCTTGATAACCGTTTTGCACGGCAATGTACATGGCGTAAAGCGCAAGCACGGTTTTTCCGCTGCCTACGTCGCCCTGCACAAGGCGGTTCATAGGCTCGCCCTTTTCCATGTCGCGCTCGATCTGCTCCATAATAAGAAGCTGGCCGCGTGTGGGTGCAAACGGCAAAAGCTTTAAAAACCGCTCGCGAAGCCCCCCGGTATGAAACGCAATGCCGCCCACGCCTTTTCGCTGCTCCCTCAAAAGGTCGATCATCAGGGTGAAAACGAGCATGTCCTCAAACGAAAGGCGGCGTTTGGCAACGCGCAGCGTTTCCGCGCTTTGCGGGAAATGAAGCTCACAAAGCGCGGTGGAAAGCGAACAAAGCCCATATCGGCTTATGATTTCTAGAGGCAGCGTTTCTTCCAGCTCCCCTGCACATGCGTCGAGCGCAGCACGTACGGTATCGCGAAATATTTTTTGAGAAATACCCTTGGGCAGCGCGTACACGGGCACGATGCCCGGAAGCGCCTCACAGAGCATAGGGTTTAAAAGCCTTGCGCCGCGCTCCATATCCGCCCGCCCGCAGGCATAAAGCACCTCGCCCGTTTTTAAAGACGCCTTTCGAAAGGGCTGATTGTACCACACGAGCGTCAGCTTGCCCGTTTCGTCGAAGCCCGCGGCGGTGAGGATGTTGAGTTTTCGATTGACGCGGGCGAGCTTCGGTTCGCCCGTCAGGCGCACGCGCACCGCCGCGCTCGTGCCGTGCTTAAGCTCGCACGCGCACTGTGCGCGCGAATAATCGGTATAGTTTCGCGGCGCATAATACAGCAGATCGCGCAAACAAAAAAGGCCCAGCCCGCCGAGCGTTTCCGCGCGGCGCGTGCCGATGCCTTTTATGCTTGTAAGAGGTTGAAGCAGCATTTACTCAACGGAAAAATAGTAATAGTAAAGCGGCTGGCCGCCCTGTTGCATCACAAATTCCGCATCCGGCCAGTCGGCGGAAATGGCATCTACGAGCGCCTGTGCGTTCTGCTCATCCATCCCTTCGCCGTAGAACACCGTAACCACAGGGTCATCGGGGTGCTTTTCAAGCATCAACTTAAGAAGCTCCAGCGACGTTTCTTCCACGCTTTCGCTCACGGTGACGATGTCGTTCTCAAGAAGACCGATGATGTTGCCCTTTTCAATGCGCTTGCCGTTGACGGACGTATCGCGCACCGAGTAGGTAACGGCACCAGAGATGACGCTTTCAAGCGCCTCGTTCATGCGTTTTTTGTTGCTTTCGGCGCTACCCTCGGCGTTGTATGCCATGATGGCGCTCAAGCCCTGCATGATGGTTTTTGAGGGGATTACCACAACGTTGCGGTCGGAAAGCTCCGCCGCCTGCTGCGCCGCGAGGACGATGTTCGAGTTGTTGGGCAGCACATATACGTTTTTCGCGTTCGCCTTGCGAATGGCCTTTTCAATGTCGTCCGCGCTGGGGTTCATGGTTTGGCCGCCGGAGATCACCACGGATACGCCAAGCTCTGTAAACACCTTTTCCAGACCCTCACCCGCGCTCACGGCAACCACCGCATTTTCCTTTTCGGCTTTTTTGTACGCCTCGAGGATGGCGCGGTTCTGCTCGCGCATGTTTTCGATTTTCGGGCGGTCAACTTCACCCAAGCGCAGCGCAAGCTGCAAAACTTTGCCGGGTGCGTTGGAGTGGACGTGAACCTTTACAAAATCCGTATCGTAGGCTACGACCACGGAATCGCCGATGCGCGTGAGCTTTTCGCGGAATTTGTCAAGCTCGGATTCGGAGAACGAGGGTTCAAGATGAATGATAAAAAATTCCGTGCAGTAGCCAAACTTGATGTCGTTGACATCATCGAGGCCAAGGGGTTCATTCTCCGGTTCCTTCTCCTGTACAGCTTCCGCGTAATCGTCCAGTTCTTCGCCGTCCACAGCCATTTTGAAGCCACGAAAGATCGTCAAAAGGCCCTTGCCACCCGAGTCCACAACGCCGGCTTCTTTGAGCACAGGCAGAAGGTCGGGGGTAAGTTTCAGGGCTTCCTCGCCCTTTTCAAGCATGATGTCCAACAGCCGATAGACGTTTGCGCCTTCGGCAGCAGCCGCGCTTACCGCTTCGCTCACCATGCGGGAAACCGTAAGCATGGTTCCTTCCCTAGGCTTCATCACCGCCTTGTAGGCAGCGGCGGTACCCATGGAGAGAGCGTTTGCGAGCATATGCGCGTCCATTTCCGTTGCGCCGCTAAGCGCCTTTGCAAAACCACGCAAAACCTGTGAAAGAATAACGCCGGAATTGCCTCTTGCTCCCTTGAGCGAACCCATCGAGGCCGCAGCCGCGATTTCGTCGACGGTTTTCCCTTCGCGCGTTTTGATTTCCTTAATGGCGCCCTGCATGGTCATGGACATATTCGTTCCGGTATCGCCGTCCGGCACCGGAAAAACGTTCAGCGAGTCGATCCCCGCCTTGTTCTTTTCCAGCAGCGCCGCTCCCATGATAAACATTTCGCGAAGCAGCGTGCCGTTGATGGTCATATCATTCAAAATCCAATCCTCCCCATGCCCGCCCCGCTTTTCGCGCATGCGGCGAGCGAGCGGGCCATAAGTCCGCTATGTGCGCACGGTTTCCACATGAATGTTAACGTTGCGCACTTTGAGCCCCGTCATTTCGTTTACCTTATAACGGACATTGCTCATCATATTCTGAGCAACCGCCGGAAGGGAAACGCCGTAAATGAGGGTAACATAAAGGTCAATATCGACCTCGCCGGCCTCCTCCGAAAAAGAAACCTTGACGCCGCGCTTGTGGTTTTCCCCGCCGATGAGCTGCAAAATAGCATCCCCCGCGGTTTTCGAGCTCATGGAAGCGATGCCGTAATTTTCGAGCGCCGCGTACCCGGCGATGTTCGCGATCAATGCTTCGTCGATGGTAACCTTTCCGAGTTCCGTGGTAATGACTCCCGGCATGTACCAAAACCTCCTTTCAAATAGAATGACCCATTCTAAGGGTTTCAGGATAGCAGTTACATTCTATACCAGATTGCCCCGGTAGGCAAGGCAAAACATGTTGACGCAAATGGGGCGAGCTGGTGGATTCTTGCCGTTTTTTGCGTTTTTGTACTTTTTCAGCCGCGGTTTTTCGCGCGCTTTTGCGCTCGCCGCGCATAGTAGTGTATGCCGTTTTCACGCGTCATAGCAGTTTTGGAACATTTGTGCAAACAAACCTTCCGTCGGTTGACATTTGTAACGTTTGTGATATTATTGATTTTATAATTTTGTAAATTTGGAGGCAGCTATGAGCTTAAAAATACCGACGCACCTCAAACACAAACCCGTTGTGGTGGTGGAAAACTACGGCGACATTGACGGGCGCAGCGCCTACAAAACGGATACGGAAGGGCTTTCCATCGGCCTTGCGCAGTGGAACGAGCGCGGGCGCGTGGACGTAAGCGCCAAGGTATGGCGCACCTCAGGCGATCGCTGGTCGCGTCTTTCCGAAGAGCTTCCCATCCACAGGCTTTTGGACCTTTGCATTTTGTATTGCCGTACGAGGCAGTATTTTTCTGAATCGTACCGCTTTGAAAAGCACTACGACCCCGAACACCCGCAGATCGACCGCATCGGCTTGCAGGGCGACGCAATGACCGTGAGCGTTTGCACCGACAACGAGTGCATCGATGAGGATGTAAAGCTGATGCTGGACGCTCTTGCCAAGGACGACGAGCTTTTGAGCGAGCGGCTGCGTGTACTCGGCGCAATGCTCAAAGAGATGGGGTATGCGCGCTGATGCGCAAGCATCGTGCATTCTCTTGACGGCTTTTCGTCATGCTGTGTCAGGGAAGCATCTTCAAGCTGCTTTCAAAAAAGGTGCGCCGCGACTGTGGTCTTGCGGCCATATCGGCATTCCCGCCGTAGGGTTCAAAGCCCTTCATCGGCCTGTTGAATATGCGCAAACCACGCGAGCGGCCAACAGACGCCGGCACAAAACCTGCCCCTTAAAGAGCCCTGCCACGATTTTCAGAGAATGGCTATTGGAAGAAGGAGAAGAAAACATGACCGAACATGAAATCCTCCGCCGCCGCATGCACGGGTTATATTTATCGAGGCAGTGCGATGACATCGTAACGTTAGCGCACGAGCTAATGGGGCTGCATTGCTGGTTCCACCGCAACGTGGTGTTCTCTGCGACGATTCGCGGCGCGGACCTGTTCGGATGGAAAAACGCACTCACGAAAACGTGGCTCTACCGCGGAACGCTTCACGGCGTTGCCTATGAGGATTTGCCAACCCTGCTTGCGCTGCATTCCTGCGGGGAAGGCGTGGGAGAGTTTGAGCGCGAGGTTTTGCGTTATATGGAGGACGGAGTCGTATCTCGTGCCGAGTTCAGGCGGTTGTTTGCGCAGCAGTATGACGAGCAGGTGATCGACAGGGCGTTCAGCCCATGGGGTGGTGTGTTTCTGGGGCTGGCACGAAAGGGGCTTGTGGCGTTCAGAGATATGACGAGCCGCGATTTTGACCTGATAAGCGCAGAACCGACGCAGACGCGCGACGAGGTGCTGCCCGACTTGCTTCACAAATATTTTTCGGTCTACGGTCCGGCAACGCTTGCGGATGCAGCCTGGTTTTTCGGAATTTGGAAAGAGGATGCAAAAAAACTGCGGAACGTATCTCTTGACGGCCTTTGCAGTTTCGATTTTGATAAAAACACATATTATTATTGTGATGGCGACGGCGAAGCCGCCGACATACCGGAAATAACATTGTTGTCAGGGTTTGATCCGTTCATTGTGTCGTATGCCGATCGAAGCGCCGTTGTACCGCCCGAATACAAAAGCAAGGTCATTCTGAAATCGGGCATTTGCCTTCCCGCCATTGCCATAAACGGACGTGTCGCGGGCATTTGGAACATTAAAAACAAAGAGCCCATTGTCGAGCTTTTTTCCGAACAACCAAAGCGTATAAAAAACGCCGCCTTTGATTTGGTGGATTCCATCCGCTGGCGGATAGATCGGTTTGTTTGAAAGTACGAAGCCGAAACCCTCCGGAAAATGTGCGTACCCATGGGGATATCATTCATTAAATTGAAAAACAGAGGCGTGCCCATGCCGGGCATCGCCTCTGTTTCGCTTTTCCGTAACAACTCAGGGTTCAATCGGCTTCCCTATTTATCCGAACCCTTTTGCGTATCAAGAATACGCGCATCATCTTAGCCGAACACACGCTTGCCGAGCATAAAGTTGCGTTCCGCCCACGCGGACCAGGAGCTAATGATGACCTTACCCGCCGTGCTCGAAGCGTGAATGTAGCTGTTGCCGCCAAGCCAAATGCCCGTGTGGCTGATGCGCGTGCTGCTGTCGCTTTTGAAGAAAATTAAATCGCCAACCTGAAGCTCCGAGGTAGAGCCTACGGTTTGCCATGAGGAAACCTGGGAGAAGCCTGCCGCAGTGTAGCGGCCCGTGCTTACGCCAACGCTTCTGAGGCAGTAATACACAAGTCCGGAGCAATCGTAGCTGTCGGGGCCTTCCTCGCTCCACACATACGGGTCGCCAAGCTGTGCCTTTGCGGCCTCAATCATTCCGCTTACGCCGCTCCCCGTAATGGGGATGCCGGACGAACCGCCCGAAGACGAGGTTGCGGAAGGCGTGGTGTTCCACCCGCTCGACGAAGGGGTGGACGTAGCCGAAGGCTTTTTGGTCGCCTTTGCCGAGGGTGTAGGCGTTGGCTTTTTGGTGGGTTTTGGTGTAGGCGTAGGATCAATTTTCGGCTTGGCGCTTGGCGAAAACAAAAGCTCACGCGTTTGCGCATCCGCAATCCCGTTGTCCGCAAGGCCGTTTTTTACTTGAAACGCCTTGAGCGCGCGCAAGGTCGCTGTGCCGAAATAGCCGTTGATGTTGCCTTCAAAATACCCAAGTTCATCGAGCCTGTTTTGCAGCTTCTGTACATCGCTGCCATCGTCGCCCTCCTCCATCACATAAGGGAGCGCGATATCACTGAACAAAACACTTTGAAACGCTTCGTCGGCAATGCCCGTTTCCGCCATGTGGTGCGCATGCTGAAAAAGCTTTGCGGCCGCTTCGGTGGCAGGGCCAAAATATTCCGTAGGTTCATCGGAGTCGAAATACCCAAGCTCCATCAGTCGCGACTGTACGCTCATCACCGCTTCGGCCGAATCGCCGAACTGAAGCTTTTGATAGGCCACATCGCCCTGTGCGCCAACGTCTTTCACGACGCTTTCGGCCTGATTGGGCGTACGCTCGGGCACATAGGGTGTGGGCGTGGGAATGACCGCCATCGAAGGTATCGGCGTGCCGGAAATTACAACGTTTCCGTTGTAGGGCGTAGGTGTTGCTTGAAACGCAAACGAGGCAGGCAGCACAACAAAGCCGCCCGCCGCAACCCCGGCCAAGCACAAAAGTGCCGTACGGGAACAGCGCAGCACCAGCTTGAGCGCGGCTTTGCGTCTTACTTTTTGCATTGTTCTGGTTTCGGGCTTACGTTCCATGAATCGATTATAATAAACTTTTCCGAAGTTTTCCAGCCTTTTTGGCGTTTTTTGGAGAAAAATACGCATGTTCAACCGCAAAAGACGCATATTTTTGCAGATTTTTTGTTTACTGCCGAAAAAGATAGTTGTTGAAGGCAACTTGGCGCTTGCGTATAATAAAAATTGAAGTATCGTATGTTCAAGGAGGAAATGTTTCATGCAGCAGCACGAAATCAAGGAGCGCGGCGCGCTTTTGAACGCACAGGGCAACGTGCGTGAACCGGGCTTTGCCAGAAGCCTCCTTTTGGACTACCGCCGTGCGGATGTAAAAGTACCCGCGTGGCGCATTAAGGAATGGGATTATTACATCGTTACAAACGACGCGTTCGGCGTGGCGTTCACCGTGGCCGACAACGGCTATATGGGCCTTATTTCCGCTTCGCTTCTTGACTTTATGGCCCCATGGGAAAACACGAGCACCGTGATGCGCGCCTTCCCTATGGGCAGTTATCACCTTCCCGAAACAAGCGAATCCGGCGATACACTTTACGGCGACAAACGCGTGCAGATGGCGTTTTTTAAGCGCGAAGGCAAGCGCGAGCTTCACTGCCGCTTCGATCGTTTTCACGACGACGAGACGCTAGAGGTGGATCTTACGCTCGAACAGCCGCCCATGGACAGCATGGTCATCGCAACGCCGTTTGAAAAACCGCGTGCGTTTTATTACAACCAGAAGATCAACTGCATGCGCGCCTCGGGCAAAGCAGTGCTTGGGAAACGCGAGTTTTTGTTTCAGCCCGAAACGAGCTTTGCCACACTCGACTGGGGGCGTGGCGTTTGGACGTACGACAATACATGGTATTGGGGCAACGGCAACGGCGTTGTAAACGGAAAGCTCCTTGGCTTCAACATCGGCTACGGGTTTGGCGACACGAGCGCCGCCACCGAAAACCTTGTGATTTACGACGGCGTAGGGCACAAGCTTTCCAAGGTGCAGTTTAACATCCCCTCTGAAAGCTATGTAAAGCCGTGGACGTTTTCGAGCGACGATGGGCGCTTTGAAATGGATTTTGTGCCGCTTCTCGACCGCGCGGCGCACACCAACGCA
>DLFZ01000128.1 GCA_002482435.1 Christensenella sp. UBA7707 | reverse complement strand
ATTTCCCTTGCCGACGACAGTCAAAATGTCGCTATCTCCCTGGTCTATATTGAGCCCGGCAAGTTCAGATAGCCGCAGAGCACAATTTAGGAAAATAGTTATAATGCAATTATCCCTAACAGAACTGGAGCTAGACTCTAACAGCAAGCGAACGGATTCTTCGAGCGTGAGACAGCGAACGATCCGTTTTGGTAACTTAGGAGTTTCCAATTCTTCCGCGATATTGTTATCAATTACATGTACTTTTGCCTTGAGATATTTCCAGAACTGACGGATCGACACGATTTTCCGACATCTTGTACCCGGTGAAGATCGCAAGTTTTCCTGATGGTATGCAATAAAGCCGTACATATCCACAAGCTGAATTGACCGTATGAAGCCGGCATCGGCAAATTGGAAATCGGCGGTTTGCACTCCCCTATTGTCCGCTACATAGCGAAGGAACTGCTATAGATCCAATCTGTATTCTAATACCGTATTTTTGCTGCGCCCTTGATAGTAGTCAGATAAGAGAGATACTGCTCCACTATCAGGCAAGATTTATCAGACTGCATATTATCACCCCTAAGTGAAGTATCAGCAAAGGAGTTGAGCAATATGCATCGCCGCAATTATGAACACCCATTTGCAAAGATGGGCACGAGCAATACGCTAAAAAATATGATGTTTTCGTTATCTCCGCCGATCTGCAGAATAATCAACGAGTAAACCAAAGAAAGCACAGGGACAAAATGTGTCTTTAAATACGACCTCTTAATATCTCTTCGTGCTTTCTTTTTGCAGGCATACTAATCGCCTTTTTGCCACGCGCGGCAAGTTTTATTTAAAGTCGGATAAGCGCGAGCATTCCTTCGAGTGCCCGGCGATGATAAGGTGTTCCCCCTGCACAAACACATATTCCGCGCTGGGCACGGGTACAACTTTTCCGTTTTGCTTTACGGCAATGATATTGACATTATACTTGGTACGAACATTGATCTGCCTGATGCTTTTCCCCACCCAGCTCTCCGGTGTTCCTACCTCGAAAACCGAAAAGTCGCTTGCCATTTCAAAATAATCGAACACCTTGCGCGCGCCGTATTTCATAGCAGCGCGAAGCGCCTCATCGCGTTCGGGATGTATAACCTCGTTTGCACCGTTGCGTAGCAGGAACTTTTCGTGTATCTCCCTGTCCGCCTTGGAAACCACATGCTTCGCGCCCAGCTCTTGTAGCAAAGAAGTTATTTCTAGCGACGCCTGGAAATTGCCACCGATGCAAACGAAGCATATATCAAAATTGCTCACACCCAAGGAACGCAGCAAATTCTCATCCATGCAATCGCCTATTTGGGCGCGGGTCACGATCGGCAGAAGCGGGGTTATCTTTTCCTCCTGCTTATCGACGATCATAACCTCGTTGTTAAGCTCAGATAGCCTTGTCGCAAGGTGTATCCCAAATCGTCCCATACCGATGATTAATATGCTTTTCATATTCTATCCCTCTACCCTATCATAATCTTTTCCTCAGGGTTTTTTAAGCCGTTTTTCCTGCTCACCCTCGACATGATCGCCATGGCCAGCGTAAGGCTTCCCACACGCCCGCTGTACATGAGGAGGATTATCACAGCTCGCGACAGCGCATTGAGCTCGCGCGTAATGCCAGTGGACAAACCGACCGTGCCAATTGCCGAAAGCGCTTCAAAAGCCGCATCCTTTGCAGGCAGCCCCTGAAGACTTACAAGTAAAAAGGTGCCCAAAAGAGCGAGAACTACGTAAATCGTCGCGCTGCAATATGCTTTTTTTAAAATGCTGCCTTCCAACCTTCTGCGGAAGATATTGATATCGTCATCCCCACGGATATAAGATACGGTCGCAGTCAAAATGACCACCACAGTGGCGGTTTTTATGCCGCCGCCAGTTGAGCCCGGGGATGCGCCGATGAGCATGAGCAGCATGGAGAGCATAGTTCCCCCTTCGGTGAGCGTGGCAATATCTACGGTGTTAAAGCCCGCCGTCCTAGGGGTGATGGACTGAAACAGCGAGGCGAGCACCTTGCCTACAGGTGTCATTCCGGCAAGGGTGTTTCGCTCTTCCATCCAGTAAAACAGCACCGCGCCACCCGCGATCAAAACAACAGTGGAAGTTAAGATTATTTTTGTATGAAGCTTATACCGCGTCCAATGATGCCTATGCTCAATGATGTCGTCCCACACCACAAAGCCAAGCCCCCCAATCACAATAAGCGCCATAATCGTTAAATTAACTAGGATATCGCTTTGATATGGGATAAGCGAGACATAGGGGGCAACCCTTCCCATCAGATCGAAACCCGCATTGCAAAAAGCGGATACGGAATGAAAAACGGCGTAATAAACGCCCGTGAAAAAGCCTAACGTGGGGCAAAACCGCAGGGCGAGCAGCAGGGCGCCAGTTCCTTCAAAGATCGCGACGCAGAGAACGACGCGCTTTATCAGCCGCACGATGCCGCCTATGTGAAACGCGTTGACCGACTCCGTCAAAATACCCCGCTCAGAAAGCCCGATCTTCCGGCGCGCCATCATCAAAAACACGGTCGCAACTGTCATAAAGCCCAATCCGCCTATTTGAATCAGGCATAAAATCACAATCTGACCGAAAATGCTGAATTGCGTATAGGTATCATGAACCACCAACCCAGTGACGCAGGTGGCAGAGGTCGAGGTGAACAGAGCGTCCAAAAACGGAAGCGAATCTCCCCCACGATTAGAGATAGGAAACGATAAAAGAAGCGCACCTAGCAAAATAATGCCCGCAAAGCCTAGCGCGATCAACTGTATTGAATTAGCCTTTGTTTTTCCAAAAAGCGTCGTCATTAAGTTCTTATCCTCGGATGCGCTCGTACATCCACACTGCTACGATAATTCATGCTTGCCACAATACCCTTTCCCACGACCGCCGTTTTAACGGTTGCACGTTACTTTGATATGGCAGGCACACGTCTATTCTTCGCTATGGCAGCCAACATAGGTTGTCGCTTGTAGCCAATTTTTTAATTATAACGCACAGCACATTAATTTTGTATTAATATGTTGCTTCATTACATAAATTCGGTATTAATATTTTTATCACCATGCGTTGCTTATCCCCTGATCGATGGCTCCCGTGTATTCAATGCTTTCGGCCGCTTTTCAGCTTACTCGAAGTCAGCGTTCTGCCGCTCCATGTAATGGTGTGCCTGCTCTAGCACCATATTCTTCACCTTCATCAGACGTATCTGGGTGCTGCGTTCGTTTTCATCAAGCTTCATGGAAATGTATTTGATGCTTTCCCGCATTTCGGGAATAAGTACATATTCGAGCGCATTGACGCGACGGCGCGTTTTTTCTATTTCCATCGCCATCAGCTTGCAACCCTGTTCTGCTTCAGCTAACGCGATCATATCAGAGAGCGCTTCCGATAGGCTCAATACGGCCTCGTCAAGATCCCCTGAGGTGAGTCCAAGGCCATAGGAATAAATGCTGCCAGGGTCTAAGTTCCTGAATTTGCAGGTAAATACCGGGATGTTCACGCTCATAACGTTACGTACGTCCGCCTCAAGCAAGATTTCCTGCCCGGGTACAAGCAAAGCGGTATCAAGCGCGGCGCTCTGCATGGTGGCACGCGCCAAAGCAAAGTTTCCCAGCGCAGCCTGTACGCGTGCCTCCACACTTTCTCGAAGCTCCATGTTTTTTTTCACCATCTCAAGGAATTGGCGCATCAGCTCGTCACGCTTATCTTTGAGAAGCTTATGCCCACGCACCGCCGTTAACAGCTTGCGCTTAAGGCGCGTAAGCTCCATGCGGGTGGGATTTATTTGCCGCTGTGCCATAGCTCTCCCTTTTGGTCCTCATAAAACTTGTCGAGATATTCGTCGCGAATGCGCTTGAGTTCAGCGCGTGGAAGCGTTTTTAAAAGCTTCCAGCCTATGGTAAGCGTCTCCTCAATGCCGCGGTTTGCGTCATACCCTTGGTTAACATACTCGCGCTCAAACCGGTCGGCAAATTTTGCATACAGCAGGTCGATATCGGTCAAGGCCGCTTCGCCGAGTATGGTCATCAGCTCCTTAGCGTTTTTACCCCTTGAATAGGCGGCAAAGAGCTGGTTCATGGTGTTGGCATGATCCGCACGCGTTTTGCCGTGTCCAATGCCCTTGTCCTTTAGGCGGGAAAGGCTTGGCAGCACATCAATGGGGGGCTGAATGTTCCTACGGTACAACTCGCGAGAAAGTATGATCTGCCCCTCGGTAATGTAGCCGGTAAGGTCGGGTATAGGATGGGTCTTATCGTCCTCGGGCATTGAGAGTATTGGAATGAGGGTAATGGATCCGGGTTTTTCCTTGAGCCTTCCCGCGCGCTCGTAGAGGCTTGCAAGATCGGTATACATATATCCCGGGTAGCCGCGGCGACCCGGAACCTCCTTGCGTGCGGCGGATACTTCACGCAGTGCGTCAGCATAATTTGTAATGTCCGTCATGATCACAAGCACATGCATGCCCTTGTCAAAAGCAAGATACTCCGCCGCCGTAAGGCCCATGCGCGGGGTCGCGATACGCTCTACTGCAGGGTCGTTGGCGAGGTTTACGAACATGACCGTACGGTCTAAAGCACCTGATTCACGGAAGGAATTGATAAAGAAGTCGGACTCCTCAAACGTGATTCCCATGGCCACGAATACTACAGCAAACGGTTCGCCTGTGCCAAGCACCTTGGCCTGACGCGCAATTTGCGCCGCAAGCTGCGCGTGCGGGAGCCCCGATGCGGAAAAGATGGGTAACTTTTGCCCGCGCACCAAGGTGTTAAGCCCGTCGATTGCCGAAACACCCGTTTGTATGAACTCCTGCGGGTAGTTGCGCGAAGCGGGGTTCATAGGCAGACCGTTGATGTCACGCCTGAACTCCGGCAAAATTTCAGGCCCGTCGTCAATGGGATTTCCCAGCCCGTCGAACACGCGCGAAAGCATATCCTCCGATACGCTAAGCTCCATGCTGCGCCCAAGAAACCGCACCTTACTGTTTTGCAAATTGATGCCCGAGGAGCTTTCAAAAAGCTGGACCAGCGCGTTGCTGCCGATGATTTCCAAAACTTTACAGCGGCGGCGCTCGCCGCTTTCAAGCTCAATCTCGCCCAATTCGTCGTAGGCCACGTTGGAAACGCCCCGCACCATCATCAGAGGGCCGGCGACCTCTTGGATCGTCTTGTATTCTCGCGGCATTACGCGTTTTCCTCCTTCAGCTTTGTGATGAGCTCCTGCACCTCAGCATTCAGCTTATGTGCAATCGCAAGAGCTTGTTCGCGCATTTGCCCGTCGGGCGTATACTTGAATCGGCCGATTGCCTCACGCACGGGCAGCCTTACAAGCGCATTTATGGGGACTCCCTGTTCGAGCGCATCCTTTGAAGTATCGTAATAAGCCAAGATCAGTTCTAGCAACGCAGCCTGCTTGTCTAAAGACGAGTAGGTGTCCACCTCATGAAAAGCGTCTTGGTGCAAAAAATCCTCCCGGATGCTGCGTGCTGCCTCCAGCTTCAGACGATCCGCAGGAGAAAGCGCGTCCATGCCGACAAGGCGGACGATCTCGTCCAACTCGCTCTCCTCCTGTAAAAGCAGCATCACGCGCTTTCGTGTCTCCGCCCAATTCTCCCCGACATTCGCGTTGAGCCATTTCCCCACATCGTCGAGGTAGAGCGAATAACTTGTAAGCCAGTTGATCGCCGGGAAGTGACGGGCATACGCAAGCTGTGCGTCGAGGCTCCAAAACACCTTGACGATGCGCAACGTCGCTTGGCTCACCGGCTCAGAAATATCCCCTCCCGCAGGGGATACCGCCCCGATTACGCTCAAAGCGCCTTCTCGCCCTTCACCCCCAAGTGCAACCACGCGCCCTGCCCTTTCGTAAAACTGTGCAAGCCTACTGCCAAGGTAAGCGGGGTAGCCTTCCTCGCCTGGCATTTCTTCCAAGCGGCCGCTCATTTCGCGCAGCGCCTCCGCCCAGCGAGAGGTAGAGTCCGCCATAAGTGCTACGGAATAACCCATATCCCGAAAATATTCTGCGATTGTTATGCCGGTATAAATAGAAGCCTCTCGAGCCGCCACGGGCATATCTGAGGTGTTGGCGATGAGCACCGTACGCTCCATGAGGCTTTTGCCCGTTTTCGGGTCTTTGAGCTCGGGGAACTCGTTGAGCACGTCGGTCATTTCGTTGCCGCGCTCGCCGCAGCCAATGTACACGATGATGTCCGCGTCTGCCCACTTGGCTAGCTGGTGTTGCACCACCGTTTTTCCCGAGCCGAAGGGCCCAGGCACCGCAGCAGTACCTCCCTTTGAGAGAGGAAACAGCGTATCTATGACCCTTTGTCCGGTCACGAGCGGTTCGCTCGGACTCAATTTGCGGCCGTATGGGCGCCCGCGGCGCACAGGCCACCTTTGCATCAAGCTTAAGGGCACTTCCTGCCCTTTATCCGAGATAAGCGTGCCGATCGAATCTTCCACGGTAAACTCGCCCTCGCTCAGTTCCTTTACAGTTCCCTGTACGCCTGGCGGCACCATGATCTTATGAATCACAATGTCCGTTTCCTGCACTGTGCCGAGCACGTCACCGCCGACGACCTGAGCACCCGGGAAAACGCTCGGCACAAAGTGCCATTTCTTAGTGCGCGAAAGGCTTGGCACTTCCACGCCGCGCGCTAATCGATCACCCGAACGCGCTCGAATCACATCAAGCGGACGCTGTATGCCGTCGTAAATACTCTGTATAAGCCCCGGGCCAAGCTCAGCGCTCATGGGAACGCCCGTGGATTCCACAGGTTCTCCCGGCCGAAGGCCGCTCGTTTCCTCATAGACCTGAATGGAGGCGCGGTCGCCGCGTATTTCGATGATCTCGCCAATGAGCCTGCTTTTTGCCACACGCACCACATCAAACATGTTGGCGTCGCGCATGCCCTCCGCAACCACTAGCGGTCCCGCAACCTTCCATATCGTACCCTTGCTGCTCATGCTATCTCTCCGTTTCTTGTTCAGTGAAAAATCATCGATCGCTAAAAAGGATATCGGAGCCTACTGCCTGCTCCACAAACTTCCTCACTCTAGCTACACCAAGCCCGGTATTTCCTGCAATGCCTGGTATGGGAAGCACGATGGGGAGCATGGCTGCGCTCTGTTCCTCAGCGTGAAGCTTTGCATAAAGAGCCTCGGTCACGTAAATGATGGCATAGCCTCCCTCGGCAAGCGCCCTAATCTTTTTAGCGGAGGCCACCGCATCCGTTATGGGATAAACGTCCACGCCGATGGCCGCAAAGCCGTAAATACTGTCTCGATCGCCAATGACCGCTATTTTATACATACATCTGCCTCATTCTCTTGCGAATGACCGCTTCTTCAAGTGCGTTACGCTTGGCCGACAAGATAAGCCGCACCATGGCGATTTCGTTTTCGCGCCACATCAAATACGCTACGAGCGGCTCTATCGTAAAATATTGGTTTCTTTGCGGGCCTATTTCCTCCATAAGCCTATTGGAGCACCACAGCTCAAAGGCCGAAAGCGATTCCTTCAGTGTTTCCGCGGCGCCCGCGTATTGGGTAGAAAGGAGGAATGTATAAAGCGCTTCGGGGGAGCTTGCGGCTGCGTTTATGAGCGCGTCCCTATCAATGCTGCCTGCGCGCGCTATGGCCCGCTCCAAAAACGTCTGATCCTTTCTCAAGCGGCATGCCCTAATCGCCGCCTTGATGTTAGCTTCATCCGCCTTAAGCCGCGCGTAGAAGCGTATCAGATCACTTTGCGAGGTAAGCGCGGCGGCTTCAACAGAGACCAGCGCCGCCGCATCCAAAATCATATCGCAGGCCTGCCCGTCTCCTGTATGGAGCAAAACCTCATAAGCCTCGCGCCCCGCTTCTGCCATTGCGGGCGGAAGATCGGAAAATCGGTGGGCGCATACCGCTTCAAATACCGTTTCGGGGGGGACGCTTGTGGGGTGCATGAAATAGCGCAGTGCGTGCGCTGCACTTTCGTCCCGATAAGCAAGCTTAATCGCCGCTTTGAGGTTGTGGTAGTCATTTGCATGGTAAAGGGCAAAAAACGGTTTTAGTCCTCCCGCAAGTTCTTCGGCAAGCGTCCATGTCTTTTTCGTTTCATTGCTTAAAAAAGTGTCCGCATCATCTGCGGCGGCGTCGCTCGCGCCCCATCCTTTTTCTTTGAGGATGTCGAGGCAGGCGGCCTCGTCTCTGGCTGCGATCAACCGCTCCAGGTCACCGGATGTCAAAAGTGTTTGCTCTTGGTTATGTATGCGGGTAACCGCGTAAATAAACCCGTTTTCCACTTGCCCCTCCCGCCTATGAAAACAATATACCGCGCGCTCTGTCACTCATTTCATCCAGCCGGGAGGTAAAAATCGCCCGAAAGGAACAATTCTGTTCGACGTCGCCATATTTTAAAACAATGCCGCCTTCCATGGGCCGCGCCTGTTCCGACAGTCTGAGTTTACAGTTTTCTTTGAGCGCCATATTGACGCTTTTTTCAAAATCCTTTGGGAGCCGTGAAAGGTCTCTTTCGTTTAAAAGGAGTTCCCCTTCTCCTGGCTCTGCAAAAGCGGCCGTCATTTTTACCAAAAGGCCGAAATACACATCCTCAGGCATTGCATACAGCCGCTCAAGCGCTTGCTCCAGCGTTTGGGTCAAGAGTGCCTGCTTCTCCTCAAGCAGGCCTTTTCGCCTCGAAAGCTGCACTGCGGAAGCGCAAGCGCGTTCGATATCAATCACCTGTTGCTTGGCGCTTTCTGTAGTTTTGGCACACAAAGCATAGCTTTTTGCATTTTCTTCAGCTAGAATGCGTTCCGCCTCAACCTTTGCTTCTTCAATGCAGGCTTGTGCCTCCATCCGAGCCTCCTCGAGAATGGAGGCAATGATTTTTTCAAGACCTGTCATAGGCTATCTCCTTTATACGGGGAGATTTGCAACGTTCGTCACAGCAAGAAGGCTAATCAAAAGTGCCAAAATGGCATAGGTTTCGACCATAGCGGGGAAAAGGATCGCCTTACCGAACTGTTCTGGCTTTTTGGAAACCAAATTGATGCTGGCGATAGAGGCTTTTGCCTGGTGCAAGGCTGATATCCAACCCACGATAGCCATGGGCATACACGCGGCAAAAAAGCAAAGCCCTTTGACGAGACTCATTTGGGGGCTGCCGCCAAGCAAGCCGATGTTGAGCATGGCGATAAACGCGATCAAAAGCCCGTAAATACCCTGCGTAGCGGGCAGCAGCTGTAAAACCAGCACCTTGCTGAATTTTGTGGGGTCATCGGTAACGACAGCGGCAGCCGCCTGCCCCGCCATACCCACCCCTTTGGCGGAGCCGATGCCAGGCACAAGCGCGGCCAACGCCATTCCCAATACCGCAAAAACGATTCCCATTTCAGACATATAAGTCGTCCTCCTCAACCAGATAGTATTTGGTATGCATTCCAAAGGGCGAAAATTTTCTTCCACCGCCCTCATAAAACTTCCCGAAAAACTCCACATATTCAAGCCTGTTGGAGTGAACATAAGCGCCAAGCGCGTTGATGCCAAAGTTGATGGTATGCCCGAGCAGGAACACCACGAGAAACACCAAGAAGCCTACGACACCACCGCCTGACATAGAGCCAAGCGCGTTGATGACCGAGGCGATGACCCCCGTGGCAAGCCCCAGCGCTAGCAGACGCGAGTAAGATAGAATATCGCCAAGCCAACCCGCAAGCACGTTATAGAGCGCGTAAAGCCCTTTGAGTATACGTTTGAACCAGTTTTTACTTTCCCTGCCGCCCGTAAGCACCACCCCAGCCATGCATAGTCCCGCAACGCCAAGGAAGAGCTGAGACAGAGTAGGGCTGATAGAGAGCCTGAACCCCGACATACCAAAAAACATATCGCTGCCCATCAAAATGGCGACCAAGCAAAACAGTATGGTCACAGGAAACACAACATCGTATACGATATCGATGTAGTGTTTGCTTTTTATTAAATTGCAGGCCTTCATGACATAGGCTGAAATCAAATGTACGATGCCTACGCCCATGCAGAAGATCATGAGTTTCATGGGGCTATCAAGCGGCGCAAACCAAACGGGCGGGATCGAAGCTTCATGCCCCAAAAAGGTTCTGCTGAACACATTCACCACATCGCCGAAATAGCTCGAAAAGATAACGCCCCAGAAAATCGTGGACACTCCACACCAGAAAAAGAGTCCGAGATTCTTTTTCCAGTTTGGCGGCATGTTTTTGAAAACAAACAGGAGCGTGCCGCAAACTGCGGCCATGATAAGCCCGTAGCCCGCGTCCGAAAACATGAGGCCAAACATAATGTAATAGAATACACTCATTACGGGGGTCGGGTCTATCTCCCCTTTGCCCGGCATGCTGTAGCTCTCAAGCACCGGCTCAAGAGGGGCTGTAAAGGCGGCGTTGGAGAGTGCCACTGGCGCGTTGTCATCGTCTTCGGCGCTTGTGATCTCCACCGCGCAATTGAAGCGCGCCAGCAGAATTTCCTGGAGCCTTTTGCCATCTTTTTGAGGCACATAACCCTTAAGCACAAACACATGCCTTGTATGCATTAGGCGAGAAATAACTTCGTACTTTTCCGCGCGCATTTTCATATCGTCTTCAAGGAATTGAAGCTCCTCGCGCATCTGCACATAGCTTTCGATTTCCCGCTCCGCCTTTGAGATTGCTTCAAGCGCAGCCTCTCTTTGCCGTTGCAGTTGCTCCTTTTTCACCTCGGGCATATGGTGACTTGGGTCTGTGGGAACAGCAAAGCCAATCGCGCGTAAAGCAACCTCAGCCTGCTGTGCCTCGCCTTTTAAAACAACCATATAAAAACAGGTCTTTTCCTTCGAGGCATAGATAATTTCCGCATGGAATGTGTGAAGCTCCGGTGCAACCTCAGCTACGCGTTCCAGCAGCCTTTCAAGCGTGTATTCACCTCCCAGTGAGCCTATAAACACGGTGGTTTTTTTCGTGCCCTTAAAAGTCTGAGGTACAGGCAGCCGCAGCCACGGTGTAAGGGCTTTTTCCCTATCTTCAAACTTTATAAGACTTGCTTTGGCTTGGACTATTTCGCCATCCAATTCAAGTATGCGTTGTGCCGTTTTCAGTACATCATTTCTAGTTTGGCAAAAAGCCTCGCGCTCGGTTGTTTTAATCGACTTTCGCCCTTGCAAAAATGCGGTCACGTGGCGTTTTGGGGGAAAATATTGATCTAAAACTTCAGTACCGAGCCTCGCCGTTTCTGCGTTTTTCAAAAAAGTAGTGGAAGCATAGGCCGTATCCGACGTTTCAAACACATCGTCGGCGACGTGCGCATCCTCCACCTCGACACAGCCTTTACGTTGCAAAAATTCAAGGATTTTTTTGCGGTCCTTTTTTGCTGCGCAAATGCAGATCTTATCCATTTGCAGCACTGCCATAAACGATCTCCTCTAAAAGGCTTTTATAAAGCTTAAACAAGCGAAGAAACGAGGGCTTCTATGGCGCTCTCACGCCTGCTTTGTGCTTTAAGGCGCAAAGCCTCAATTTCCTGTTGAAGATTTACCGCTTCCGCCTCTGAATGCTCTCGGCATGCTTCACGCGCGGCGCAAACGGCAACCGCAGCCGCAGTGCTTGCCTCTTGTTGATGAAGCTGAGCGATACGGCACGCCTCCGCATACGCTTCATCCTTGAGGCGCGTTGCCTCAAGCGCGGCATCATGCAGTATTTTTTCCGCCTCAAGCTCCGCTTCACGGATCAGATCAATGGGATTGTCGGCCATATTACGTCTCGGCTCCTTTGGAGTAATACATTCTTAGATTCGATAGATATCAATATGTATCATGGACAAAAAGGGCAAGAACTTCTATAGCGGAAGCCCTCA
Organism: Christensenella sp. UBA7707; assembly: GCA_002482435.1. Taxonomy (GTDB): domain Bacteria; phylum Bacillota; class Clostridia; order Christensenellales; family CAG-138; genus UBA7707. The sequence goes on along the minus strand of DLFZ01000128.1, from coordinate 9,093 downwards.
CCCACAGGCAGCAAATCTTGAAACAAGCTACCGTCTAAGCGTTCAAGCGCTATTTTTCACAAGACTACTATACACCTGGTTAAAAGTCAAGGTTCCTCGACCACGCATGAGGACAGCAACGGCCGGCAATATGGCCATTTCCGCATTGTAATCCCCCCTTATTTTAAGCAAAATTATCAAAACTATAAAGACATCCGCCGACATGGACGTTATGCTCCATGTCGGCGGATGCAGCCTCTTAAAAACAGGTTTTGTACGACTATGCGCTCTAGGATAGCTTGGGATCGTTCGGCTTTGCAATTGTCTTTTTGATTACGAAAAGCACGCCGACGGTGCAAGCAACGCCTACAAGCGTTACGATCGGGCTCTGCCAGAAGCCTGCGATAATGTAGAAAAGGAAGCATACCACGCCCACCGTTACGGCATAGGGAAGCTGTGTGGAGACGTGGTTAATGTGGTTAGACTGTGCACCCGCGGAGGCCATAATGGTGGTATCTGAAATGGGCGAGCAATGGTCACCGAAAACCGCACCCGCAAGGCAGGCCGAAACGCTCACGACGAGCAGCGGATTGCCAATGGAAAACACCTCAATCACGATAGGGAGCAAAATGCCAAAGGTGCCCCAAGAGGTGCCCGTTGCAAACGACAGGCCGCAGGCCACCAAAAATATGATGGCGGGCAGAAAATTCACAAAGCCTTTGGCGGAGCCATGTATAAGCCCTTCCACATAAGAAGAAGCGCCAAGCATGCCTGTAACGGTAGAGAGAGTCCACGCGAGGATCAAAATAAGGATGGCAGGAACCATATTTCGGAAGCCCTGTGGCAGGCAATCCATAAAATCCTTGAAACTCATGGTCCTGCGCACGAGGAAATAGACGAGCATGATCAACACAGCGATGAGCGAGCCGTATACCAGGCCCAAGGAAGCGTCGCAGTTTGCAAACGCGTCAACAAAGGATTCACCCGCAAAGAAGCCGCCCGTGTAGAGAAGACCAAGTATGCAAAGAGGAACAAGCATACCAAAGATAGGGATGATCAGGTCTTTCACCTTGCCGTTTTTATTGGGGACTTCGTTGTCGGCATTGGCATAAGGCCTGTCCGGTGTGGTATAAATGTCGCCTTTTTGCGCATTGCTTTCGTGCAACTTCATGGGACCGAAGTCAATCTTCATGAGGATGATGGCGACCATAAACGCAAGTGTGAACAACGCGTAGAAATTGTATTGGATGGAGTCGATGAAAAGAGCATAGGGGCTGTCGCCATAGCCCTGCGAAAAGGCAGTAACGGCCGCCGCCCAAGAGCTGATGGGAGCGATAATGCACACGGGTGCTGCTGTGGCATCCACAATATAGGCGAGCTTTGCGCGGGAAATCTTATGGCTGTCCGTTACGGGGCGCATAACGTTGCCTACAGTAAGACAGTTGAAATAGTCGTCCACGAAGATCAGCACGCCAAGCACGACTGTGGCCAATTGCGCGCCGACACGGCTCTTAATACGCTTTTGCGCCCATTCGCCGTAGGCGACTGTAGCACCAGATTTAAACGAGATCGCACTGACGGTGCCGAGAAGAACGAGGAAAATCAAAATCCCTACATTCCAACCGTCGCTGATTACCGCGATGAAGCCGTTGTCCACCATGTTGTGCAGGCTTCCTTCAAGGTTGAAATTGGCGGAGAACAGCGCGCCGACGAGCACGCCCGCAAACAATGAAGAGTAGACTTCCTTTGTGATGAGAGCAAGTGCGATGGCAACGATCGGCGGCACAAGCGACCAAAAGCTGTTGGTAAAGACGTTGCCTTCCCCTCCTTCCCCGGCGGCATATGCCGTAGCGGAAACGAGGACGACTGTGAGGACAAGCGCAAAAATAATCGCTTTCCTCGTAAAGGGCAGATGCTTCATTTTCGATGCCTCCTGCTTTATTTTGCGGCAAAGTCTCGCCGCTTTTTTTAGTAGGGGGTGTGAAAGTAGAATGTGCGACGCTTTTGAGATGTTTTTTAGAGCAATTATGCAATGTTTATAACAAGTCTATCAAACACGCCGCTGATTGTAAACAGAACGTGACATTTTTTACGCAATCGTGTTACCCATTAATCAACTGTGTTAAAGCTTTAACTTTTATAGACATAAAAACCCGGGTTACGCTATAATTTTTACAGTTATTTCGTTTTAAATACTACGAAGGGAATTCTCTGCTCGTGTCAAAGCTTCACGGTTTACATCTTCCGCATCATAAACGGACGTCGGAAAAAGAGCCGATTCGATTGCCCATCCCCGCCGAAGTATTCATCCCTATGTCCATGCACATCGGAGCACCCGCAAAACCCATCGTTGAAGCGGGAAGCGAGGTCAAGGTAGGGCAGATCATCGGCGAACCTGTTGGCTTTGTCTCCTCGCCCGTTCACGCGAGCGTATCCGGTAAGGTCAAGCGGCTCGAGGAGCGCGTCAATTCCGCGGGAAAACTCATAACCACCGTTGTTATTACCTCCGACGGCAAGCAGGCACTCTATGAAGGCATAAAGCCGCCCGAGGTACACGATAGGGTAAGCTTTCTTGCGGCGGTGCGCGACAGCGGCATCGTAGGCCTTGGCGGCGCGGGTTTCCCAACCGCGGTAAAGCTATCCTTGAAAGAGCCAGCAAAACTCGAAACGCTCATCATAAACGGCGCCGAGTGTGAGCCTTTTATTACCTCGGACACCCGTGTGATGCTTGACGATACTTCATCGGTGTGGGAAGGGCTTCTTCTTTTACAAAAATATCTCGCGCCTCCAAAGATTATCTTTGCCATCGAAAAAAACAAGCCCTTATGTATTGCGGCGTTTAAATCGCTTGCAAACAAGCATGAGGGCGTAGAAGTCATGGCGCTTCCCTCGGTTTACCCGCAGGGCGGAGAAAAGGTTCTTATTTATAACACCACAAGGCGCATCGTACCCGAGGGCGGCCTGCCTATCGACGTAGGCGCGGTAGTCATCAACTCCACAACGCTTGCCTCCATAGCCCGCTTCATTAAAACAGGAATGCCTCTGGTGGAAAAGTGCGTTACAGTAGACGGAAGCGCCGTGCGCATACCCCAAAACGTCATCGCTCCCATTGGCACACCTCTTCAAGAGCTATTTGACTTTTGCGGCGGCTTTGTATCAAGCCCCCATAAAATCCTGTACGGCGGACCTATGATGGGCATTTCTGTGCCTGATCTTGCCGAGCCTGTGCTCAAGATTACAAACGCTGCCTTAGCCTTCGATGAAAAAGACGCCGTGCAAAAGCTCGAAAGCCCATGTATACGGTGCGGACGCTGTATAGAAAACTGCCCTCTAGGCCTGATGCCCGCGGAGATCGAAACGGCTTTTAAAAAGGGCAGCGGTGAGGACTTGGAGCTTTTAAAGGTCAACCTTTGCATGGAATGCGGCTGCTGCAGTTACGTTTGCCCCGCTAGGCGACACCTTGTGCAGATGCACAAGCTCGCAAAAGTCATGCTGAAAAACCATTTGGAGGGGAAATCGCTATGAACAATTTGATCGTAAGCACATCCCCTCATATGCGCGCCAAAACCGATACTCGTTCAATCATGTTGGACGTTATCCTCGCACTTGTTCCTACGCTTGCCGCCGCCGTTTTCAGCTTTGGTCCGCGCACTCTTCTGATCGTGGCTGTCTGTGTAGGTACGGCGCTGCTCTCGGAATTTCTGTTCCAGAAAGGCTGCAAAAAACCCGTAATGGTCGGCGATCTTTCAGCGGTCGTAACGGGACTACTGCTCGCGTATAGCCTGCCTGTTTCAATCCCCATTTGGCAGGCGGTTTTCGGCTCGGTCGTTGCCATCGTAGTCGTAAAGCAGCTTTTCGGAGGCATAGGCCAAAACTTCGCGAACCCTGCGGTAACCGCGAGGATTGTTATGCTTCTCGCTTTTTCCGCTACAATGACCACTTGGACGCCGCCTTTGACAGCGGATGCTGTTTCGACCGCGACGCCACTTGGCTTAATCTCCGCGGGAAATGTATCCGAACTGCCGAAGTTAAAAGATATGCTCCTCGGTTTGCACGGAGGCTGTATCGGCGAAACAGGCACGCTTCCCCTTCTGCTCGGCGGCCTTTACCTGCTTGCCCGCCGCGTCATATCGTGGCATACGCCTGTGGTTTTTTTAGCCACTGTGTTCGGCATCACGGCGGCTTTCGGTGCAATGCCCGTTTACCAGATCATGTCAGGCAGCCTCATTCTCGGCGCGTTTTTTATGGCTACGGATTATTCGACCACCCCCTCTACCGCGCTCGGCAAGGTCATTTTCGGCTTCGGTGCGGGCGTGCTTACGGCTTTAATACGCGTTTTTGGCAGCTATCCCGAAGGGGTGAGTTTTGCCATACTTCTCATGAACATCCTTACACCGCATATATCAAGACTTACAAGGCATAAGCCGCTCGGGGGTGCAAAGGTATGAAAAAAGAGTTTTTGCTTCCTATAGCGGTACTTTTCAGCATCTGCCTGGTGGTTTCGGCCGCACTCGGCCTTACCAACAGCGTAACCGCTCCCCTTATTGAAGAAGCCGAAAGGGCTGCGGCGGAGGCGGCGCGCCTCGAAGTGCTTCCCGAAGCAAGCGGCTTTGAATCAGTATATCTTGAGGGCCTTCCCCAAGGGGTAACGAATGTCTATCGGGCTCAAAACGGAGTAGGATTTGTTTTTATGCTCAGCACAAAAGGCTACGGTGGCGAGTTGCGCCTTATCTGCGGCGTTAATGCTGAGGGTAATATCACCGCCACAAAGGTGCTTGTCCATGCGGAAACGCAGGGCCTTGGCTCGAAAATAACCAGTGGGACGTTTAGCGGCCAGTTTATAGGCAAGGACAGTGAACTTTCCGATGTATCCGCAATCTCCGGTGCGACAATCTCTTCAAATGCTTATATCAACGCTATCAAAGATGCGTTTGCCGCCCTCGAAAAGGCTAAGGAGGTAGGATGATGGGAAGATTGGAAAACCTTACAAAAGGCATCATCAAGGAAAACCCCGTGCTCGTACTGCTTTTGGGCACATGCCCCGCGCTTGCCATATCAACGCAGGCTTCAAGTGCAATTGGCATGGGGCTTGCCGCCACTGCCGTTCTTCTATGCTCGAATGTTGCAATATCAGCACTTAGAAAAACCATCCCTGATACGGTGCGCATACCCGCCTACATTGTTCTCATCGCAGGCTTTGTAACGCTTGTGCAAATGCTAATACGAGCCTTTTCACCCGCGCTCAACGAAGCACTCGGCATCTATCTGCCCCTCATCGTAGTCAACTGCATCATCCTTGGGCGTGCGGAAATGTTTGCCAACAAAAACACTGTGGTCGCTTCCGCTTTGGACGCCATAGGCATGGGGCTGGGCTTCACGCTTGCACTTTTCGTTATGGCTTCCATACGCGAGATCTTTGGAAACGGCACTTTTTTTGGGATGCCGATACCGCTTCTCGACGAAAACAACATTTCCATATTGACCCTCGCACCAGGCGGCTTTTTCGTGTTTGGGTGCATGATCGCACTCGTGAATAAGGTTTCAAAAGGAAAAGCCATCCAGAAAAAGGAGTTTGGTTGCTCCGCCTGCCCCTCGGCAGCCGTCTGCGGCAAGCAGCGTTGCGAGAATACTGAAAAAGGGAGAGGAAACGCATGAAGGAGCTTATCATCATTCTCATGAGCGCGGTGCTAGTAAACAACTATGTATTGCAGCGTTTCCTCGGAATCTGCCCCTTCCTTGGAGTTTCCAAAAAGCTTGATCAGGCTGTGGGTATGAGCATAGCCGTAATTTTCGTGATGCTCATCGCCACGGCTGTCACATGGCCTATCCAGATTTATCTACTGGACAACAACGGCCTTGGCTATTTGCAAACCATTGTATTCATACTCGTCATCGCGGCCTTGGTGCAGCTTCTTGAGATCGCGCTCAAAAAATTCTTGCCCTCTTTGCACAAGGCGCTTGGCGTATACCTCCCTCTTATCACCACCAACTGTGCCGTGCTCGGCGTGACCATACTCAATATCGACGCACACTATACGTTTGTGCAGGCCTTGGTCAACGCTTTGGGAAGCGGTCTTGGTTTCCTGCTTGCTATGGTGTTGTTTTCAGGGGTGCGCTCACGCCTTGAGGCAAGCGACAACATACCCGAAGCCTTCAAGGGCATACCCATCACGCTCATTGCAGCGGCCATCACTTCCGTATCTTTTTTCGGCTTCGTTGGCGTTGTCGAAAACATGTTTGCTTAGGAGGCAGCGTACATGAATGAAGTCATTGTAGCAATCGGTTCGGTCAGCATTCTAGGGCTCGTCTTAGCCGCTATGCTCACCGTAGCATCAAAGCTTATGGCCGTTAAAGTGGACGAGCGCGTTCCTGCCATACGCGCGCTTTTACCGGGCGCAAACTGTGGCGCGTGCGGCTACGCGGGTTGCGACGGCTATGCTGAGGCCCTCCACAAGGGCGGCGTTAAGCCAAATCTTTGCACGCCTGGCGGGGATACCGTTTCAACAGCCGTTTCCACGCTTTTAGGGCTTGCGTTCGAGGATGTTGTAGAGCAAGTGGCCGTTGTGCAATGCCGAGGCAATTACAGTGCCACCCATGACAAAATGGACTATCAAGGCATTTCAAGCTGTGCCGCCGCAAGCCTGCTGTTTTCCGGACGCAGCGCGTGCCCTTTTGGCTGTCTGGGTCTTGGCGACTGCGCAGACATTTGCCCGAGCGGTGCTATCTGCCTTGAAAACGGCGTAGCACGCGTCATTTCCAGCAAATGCACTGGCTGTGGACTTTGCGTAAAGCGCTGCCCAAAGGCCCTTATCGAGATCATCCCCGACACAGCAACCGTCGCTGTGGCCTGTAAAAGTACACAAAAGGGTGCCGTTGTGCGCAAGACCTGCACAAACGGATGTATCGCCTGCTTGCGTTGTGAAAAGGAATGTCCCGAAGGTGCGATCAAGGTGGAAAATAACCTTGCCCATATTGATTACGCAAAATGTACCCACTGCGGTCGCTGCGCAAAGGTATGCCCCACCGGATGCATCGTTTTGGGCGATTTTTCGAGTGTACATAATACGGCTATCGGATAAAAACTCCAAATGCTTTATTATCATACGAAGTCGCAGCCTTATGGTACCCTGTGCAAGCAAATATTTATAATTGTCAATGGCAATAATAAAACAAACACTCATCAGGCGTTGCCTCGTGAGTGTTTTGTTTTTTAGTCATTGTACAAGGTTGATAAATACCGTAAAGCAATTAAGAACATTCGTTGGACACTATTTTTTCGAGGAAGAAGTACGTTGAGACGGTAGCATTATGATATAGGTTAAAGAGTGATGATGCGAAAAGTCCCGCAAACCAGCGCAATTTGAACTTCTGCAGCTTAAGACTGGAATTGCAAAACCGATTAGGATCGCTCCAGTGGAACTTATCCAGTAATTTTTGCATCTTGATTATACTAACTCGCAACTTGGAATGCAGGGGCTGTTATTTGCTAGAAATTGCACTATAATACTTTTCAAGAGTGCAACAACGAATATAATTAGGTGGTTATGCGATGAAAATTCGTGTAGAGCATGGAGATTTTGAAGAAAATGTAATAGTACTGCATTGTAGGGAACTGGATGATGAAATGCTTGATGTCTTATCACTACTTCGAGAACATTCACACAAGCTTGTAGGATATAAAGATGGCGAAGCCCATATTCTAAAGCCTGGAGACATCTTTTATGCCGAAGCCGTGGATGGCAAAACATTTCTCTATACCGTTGACATGGTATTGGAGACACATCAAAGCCTCTCTTCGCTGCTGGAAACCTACGGGGATATGCAACTTATTCGTATAGGCAAATCTCAGCTTGTTAACCTGTATCATGTAGCAAAACTAAAAAGCCTGCCGAACACTCGGATTGAAATTACATTAAAAAACAGCGAGAGGTTGATTGTATCCCGTCATTATACGCAGAATTTGAAAGAAAATCTCGGGATACAAGAATAGGAGGGACTTCTTATGCATGACAAATTCAAGAACAGTGGCTTAGCTCGACTATATCTGTGGATCACCAAGGCGAAATACACTATGGGAATCTTCTTTGTGGCCTTTGTGATTGCATATCTTTTCTTTGGCCTGGTAAGCGGAGCAGCCCTCGTGACGCTGGACTTTTTTACCGCCGTTGAAATGGTGTTTGCTTGCTTTTTTATCGGACTCTCACAGCAGATTATTATTCGGCTGGATAGGCTCAACCGTTCGCGGTGTGCCCTTTGGATCTTGTCCGGCGAGCTGATCACTTTAGTATTCAGCTTGGTTTTTAGATGGTTTGAGCGCTTCCCGCTATGGTGCTTTATCTCTTACATGATCTTCATAGCGCTAGGGATGGGAGCTGTCATATTAGGCTACTATCTTGAACTAAGCAGAGAAACGCAGCGCCTTAATCGGGGATTGGAGCAATTTCAAAAGCTCAACAAGAAGATATGAGTGATGTTGATCGTTGAAAAAGAGAAGTTAAAGAAATTCTATGGCAAGCATGTTGGAGTTGAAAGAAAGAATTGTGGGATTTCGGTAGTTGATGTAATTACCGGAACAGCATATAGCAGTATCGCAGGAAGGATTTCTCGTTATGAATGAATCAAAACGTACATGTATCATCACAGGAGCCAATTCCGGCATTGGAAAAAGCGCTGCGTTCCAAATAGCCGGGAAGGGCTTGCGGGTGATTTTAGCCTGTCGCAATATTGCGCAGGCCGAAGCGGTATGTACTCAAATAAAAAGCAAAACGGGAAATGCAGAGGTGTTTGCCCGAAAAGTTGATTTGTCTCTCGTGGCAGATGCCAAGCGTTTTGCTAGAGAATTTGCGCAGGAGTTTGGTTCGCTGAATATCCTAATCAATAACGCTGCTGATTTCGACCTCTCCCGAAAAAAACCGCTTCTCACCGCTGAGGGGAACGAGGTGCAGTTTGCTACAAACCTACTCTCTCCTTTTGCGTTGATGCAAGAGCTCTTGCCATTAATGGAGCAGGGCGGCAACGGTAAAATTATCAATATCGGCACACAGGGATTAATTGCCTATCCGAACATTATCTTTGATTTTGACAACATCCGCGGCCAGAAGTCCTATAGTCCTG
>DLFZ01000024.1:1583-4020 GCA_002482435.1 Christensenella sp. UBA7707 | reverse complement strand
GGCATAGAAAGCATGTCGTATTTGGAAAAGAGCCTTGCGATGTGCTCCTGATCGTCGAGCGTCTGCACGAAGATGATGTTCGTGCTCATGATGTCCTCAATTTTGCGCTCGGGGTCGGTCAAAAGAAGCTCTCGTACCGTTACAACGCCTTCGAGCTTGCGCTCCGGGCTTATGACGTAGCAGGTGTAAATGGTTTCCTTGTCCACACCGTTGGCGCGGATTACGTCGAACGCCTGCTTTACCGTGAGCGTGCGCTTTAAGTACACGTACTCGTTGGTCATCAGGCTTCCGGCGCTGTGCTCGGGGTATTGCAAATACTGGTTGATTAGATCCCGGTTTTCTTTGCTGGAGTTTTTCAAAACGCGCATTACGACGTTGGCGGGCATTTCCTCAACAAGGTCCACGTAGTCGTCAAGGTATATGTCGTCGAGGATGTAACGGAGCTCTTTTTCGGTAATCGCTTCAATGATGCGCTTTTGCACATCCGTTTCCATGTAAGCAAAGGCCTCCGCCGCAACCTGTTTGGGCAGAAGCCGAAAAAGCCGAAGCGTTGTTTCGAGGTCCTCGATCCCCAAAAACAGCTCGGCAATGTCGATTTCGTTCATTTCTTGAACGGCGCTTTTTACTTCGGAGTATTTCTTCTCCTGAAGAAGCTCGACAACGCGGTTCATCATAGCTGCCTCCTTTTTACGGACGGCCTATGACAAAGTAAAACGCCGCCCGTGTTTGTATGAAACTTTCGGTACTTGGATACGGACCGGCGTCCATTTCGCGTTCTCCCTTCTTAAGATTTGATGATGTAGCGGCAATTACGCCAAAATTATTGTACAACCCCGCTTTCGGTGTGGCAAGCATGTCGCACAAAAAAATCGCGCCTTGCGGCGCGATTTTTCATAACAGGTGGAGAATGTGTTACATGTCGTAGTATTTCACATATTCCGCGGGGTTGGGGATACGCGAAAGCTCCGCGGCTTCGGCGCGTTTTTTCTCAATCCAAAGCGTTATGAGGCGCTTGGGGAATACACCGCCGCGCGTTAAATATTCGTGATCGTTTAGAAGCGCGTCGAGTGCTTCGTCGAGCGTTTTCGGTAAACCGCCGATTTTCGCTTTTTCCGCTTCGGGAAGGTCGAAAAGGTTGAAATCATAGGGACCCCAGCCGTTTTGCTGCGGGTCGATTTTGTTCTGAATACCGTCGAGCCCGGCCATCAAAATGGCGGCGTAGGCGTAATAGGGGTTGCACGTTGCGTCGGGGTTGCGAAGCTCGAAGCGCTTGTGCATGGGCGATTTTGCGTAGCTTGGAATGCGCACCACGGCGCTGCGGTTTGCCATCGCGTAGCCGATGGTGACGGGCGCTTCAAAGCCCGGTACAAGGCGCTTGAAGGAGTTGGTGGTGGGGTTGGTGAGCGCGCACAGCGAGGCCGCGTGCTTTAAAAGCCCGCCGATGAAATAAAGGGCGGTCTTGCTCAGATGCGCGTAGCCGGTTTCATCGTAAAACAACGGTTTTCCGTCTTTTACGAGCAGCATATGTACGTGCATGCCGCTGCCCGCCTCGCCGGAGAGCGGTTTTGGCATAAAGGTTGCGGTTTTCCCCTCGCGGCGTGCCGCGTTTTTCACGATGTGCTTGGCGATCATGGTGCCGTCGGCCATTTTACAAAGCTCGCCGAGCTCCACTTCAACTTCGAGCTGGCCGCAGCCGCCCACCTCGTGGTGGTGGTACTTTACTGGAACGCCCCAATCTTCCATCATCATGGAGATGCGGCTTCGAAGGTCGTTTGTAACGTCCTGCGGGAGGTCGATGTGGTAGCCGCCCTTTTTGGGCACCTGCACGCCGTTGCCGTAGGCTTCGTTTGCGCTGTTCCAGTGCCCTTCTACGGTATCCACGGCAAAGGAGGCGCGGTGCTCGTTTGCCTCGTAGTGCGCGCTATCGAACACGTAAAACTCAAACTCCGGCCCAATGATCATTTCGTCGGCAATGCCGCTTTCACGAAGATGCTGCGCGGCGCGCTTCACAACATTTCTGGGATATTGGTCGAAGGGACGGTTTTGCGGGGTGTCGATCACCATCACGTCGCCCGCCATGGAAAGCGTGGGAACGGCGGAGAACGGGTCTACCGCAGCGGAGGAAAGGTCGGGCAAAAACACCATGTCGCTTTTTTCTACAGGCGCGTAGCCGTAGTTGGAGCCGTCAAAGCCGATGCCGTAACGCATTGTATCCTCGGTAAGCCTTTGTGCGGGAATGGTGATGTGGCGCCAGCGCCCGTAAAGGTCAGTCACCTTGAAGTCCACCATTTTAATATTATGTTGCGCAATAAATTCCTTTGCCTGTGCAAGCGTCTGAAACATGCGAAACCTCCGAAATGCTAAGTTGAAAGGGGGATATCTCCATTGTCACCGTGCTCGACTGTGAAGTCAACAATTATACAATATATAATGAATA
>DLFZ01000024.1:0-1534 GCA_002482435.1 Christensenella sp. UBA7707 | reverse complement strand
AAGGTTGAAATGTACTTAATAAATATAGTAAAATAACTAAATGCTTACAATAGTTATTCTCAAAGCGATTAAAAACATCGGAGGTAAATCGTGAACGGCCAGAAAAAGAACATCGGGCTTCTGCTTGCGGTTATCATGCTGCTGCAGCTCATCCTTCCCGCTGCGGCACTCGCGGAAGATATTCCCGTTCCCGCCGGCGAACTGACACAGCCTGCTTACTTTGTGGTACATGAACCGGCCTTTGCAACGTCCACCGACTATCAAGGGCTTGGCGGCAATTCTTCCGTCGAAGTGAAGTCCGGCACTACGGTAATCAACCCCGTATACAATTCCTTCACCGGGAATTATGAATACAACAACGTACCCGACGGTGCAAGCGTTACCATCGTTTACACGCTTCACCTTAAGGACAGCGCCGAGGCAAGCTCTACCGACCTTTACACATATACGGACGAAAACTATTTTTACCTTGCCATGCCCGAGGGGTTTGCGCTGAGCAAAATTCAAAACGCCGCAATTGGCAGCAGCTTTACGCTTACCGCGTATGACGGCGGAACCCCGTGGACGTTCGGCGCGGGCGTGATTGTCGGCAGCGAGGATCCCTCGCACGAGGGGCAGCTTAAGATCACCTTGAGCAACGAAGGCCAGGATAAGTACAGCAAATGGGTCTCGTTAAAGGTTGAAGGCACGTTTGATTCCCTCGCCTCCGGTGCGCCCGTACAAACGGAGCTTGAACTTGGCACGCAAACGCTCGCGTTCAATCGTGAACTGCCGAGCCTTGACAACGTAACGTTTGTGAAGGACTTTGTGTCTTACGACGCGGCCACCAACACGGCGTCGTGGAAAATCACGCTCACGCCGCCCGCGGGCAACAGCGCGCTCAGGTTTGACGGCGCTTCTCTTGTAGATACCCTTTCTTCCAACCAAACCTATGTTGCCGACTCTTTTCAGGTGAACGGCAGCAATCCTGCCGCAGGCACGTTTTCGGCAGCGGGTAACACGCTTACCTATACGTTCCCCGCGGGCGCTTCGGGCACGCACGTGTTTACCTATCAAACCAACCCCACAAGCTTTGGCGGCGAACAAGGAACCACCTCTGGCAACAATTCCGTTAAATTCAACAACACAGCGAATTTGATGCAGGACGGAAACCCGACCCCGATCAAAACCGACAATGCCGAGCTTACCGCAAACTGGATTGAAAAGAGCGTAGGCAACTATATCGCCCGCGACGCCTACGGAAACGGCGTATTCAGATGGACTGTTACGGTGAGTGTGCCGGGCGGCGGAACGGCAACGGGAACCTCCATTACCGATGCGATACCCGCCGGCCTTGCGCTCGACGAAAATCACCCCGTGGAGATCAAAATCAACGGAGGTGTTGCGCAAACCGTTACTTCAAGCGCCACTGCGGCAGGTCAGTATACCTACGATTCCGACACGCGCGCATTTGTTTACAATTTCCCCGCGAGCGCCGTGCTGACGGGAAGCAACACCACGCTCACCTACTACACCAAAGTGGTGGACCCCAACG
>DLFZ01000164.1 GCA_002482435.1 Christensenella sp. UBA7707 | reverse complement strand
TGGTGGAGCTTACCGGATTCGAACCGGTGATCTCTACACTGCCAGTGTAGCGCGATAGCCAACTTCGCTAAAGCCCCATTTTTTGTTTTTCGCGCCGCCGTAAACGACCGCGCATTGATTATTATAGAGTATCGAATTGGTTTTGTAAAGCATTTCTTTCGCTCCAAAACGCAGTTTTTTTGCGCAGCATTTGACTCACAACAGCCATAAAACGCGGCGATTCGCCTCGTTTTTCGCTTATAAACCCCTGATTTCAGGCATTATTCCTTTGTTTTCGCGGCCTTTTTTGCACGCAGCAAAAGGAAAAGGCCAATAGGGATGAGGGCGAGGCTTATCAGCTGCGACGTGGAAAAAATCCATACCGAGCCGCGTGGGTCGCTGCGGAAAAATTCAATGACAAAGCGCCACACGCCGTAGAGAAGCGCATACCAGCCCGCAATTTCGCCACGCCGCGCGCTTTTTTTAAGCCGCAGCACAAGAAACCCGCACAGCAAAAGCAAAAACGCCGCCTCCATCAGCTGCGTGGGCAAAAGCGGCACACCTGCGGGGGGGTAGCTGCCCTCGGGGTAAACCACGGAAATAGGGCTGTCGCAGGCCATGCCGTAGCAGCAGCCCGCAAAAAAGCAACCCACGCGGCCAAAGGCGTGCGCAAGCGCAAGCGACGGCAGCAGCACATCTGCGGTATCGAGCACGCTCGTTTTGTAGCGCCTCGTATAAAGAAGCCCGCCCGCAATGCCGCCAATTAACCCGCCATAGAACACCGCTCCGCCAAAGATCATCCCGAGAAGGATTCGCGGGTTTTCAAGGATAGACGGAAGCTCCACGACTAGGTAAAGAAGCTTCGCGCCGATCAACCCGCCGATGACTGCATAAATGGCCGTATAATAGGCATCGTCGCGCGAAACAGCGCGGAAACGCCAAGTATAAAGCAACAGCAAAAACGCGAACAGCGCGCCCGCTACAAGGCAAAGCCCGTAGCTTGGTATATGCAAAGGACCGATATCCACATACGGATGCATGTTTTACCCCACACTTTCACCCGTTTCAACGGGCGAAAAAATTAATACGCACGAAAACCGTCCGGAAAACTGAAATTGCCGAAATCACCGAAGTCGCCAAAGCTGCGGAAATGATCAAAGAAACCGCGAAGATCCGGAAAGTTGTAAAACCGCCCGCTGATGATGTCTGTCGCGAGAGCGGCCGCGCATGCCGCGCAGGCAACCAGCACAAGCGCGTTGAGCACGAGGCCGATAATGCCGAGCACGTAACCGGCCTTTGCGTTGCTGGATAGCTCAAACCCCTCAAGCTTTGCCGCCTTGCGAATTTGAATGGCGAGCACAAGCCCCACAATGGCGCACACGAGCGCCGGAAGTGCCAGCCCCCTGCTTAGCGCAAGAAGCGAAACGGATACGATGCCGAGCACCATGGAGGCATTTGCCTTGCTTTTATAAACGTCCATATAAAAACCGCCTTTCTGAAAATGGTTATGCGTGCCGCCCGCGGGAAACGCACAGTGAAAAACCATGTTTTAAAGAAAACGGAATTTACGCGTTGTTTGCTTTGTTTCGCTTGCTCTGCCGTTTTTCCCATTGGCTTTTCTTACCTTGATTTTAGTGAACCGCACGCTATGTGTCAATGTGTTTCAGTATCGCGCACCAATCCGAACACGCCCAAACGGCATCGTCCGGTCGTTTTTTTCGTTGTCGTTGGTTGGGATAACGCATCTATACTACCCTTCCCCGCCTTGTCGCGCTATCCTTCCGTGCGCCAACAAAAAACGCGGGCGCCGCAAGACGCCCGCGAGGCCTCTAAAAGGCCGTTTAGCCCATGTAATTGTAATACTGGCTCAATCCACCCGCGGCCGCACCAAGCGCACCGAGTACCAGCACGCAGGTAACGAACATAACCGCGTTGAGGATCGTGCCGATGATGCCCAGTACAAAGCCGGCCTTCGCGTTTCCGTTCAACTCGAAGCCTTCGGCCTGCGCCGCCTTGCGAAGCTGTATGCCCAGCACAAGCGCAACGATGCCGCAAACCAAACCGACGATTGCCGAATAGCCAAACCACGCAAGACCTACGGAAATGATGCCCAGCACCAACGCAGCAGTGGCCTTCCCCTTGTATGCTTCCATAAAACAACTCCCCCTTGTTTCTTGATGTGCTTCTATTGTAGATAGATTAACGAGCCTTGTCAATTCGTTCACGAATCTATTTTGTAAAATCCATACCAAAAATGCGGCTCAAAATCAAAAGCGCGATTGCGCCGAGCACGCTAAAACCGATGGCGGAACCAAGCCCACGAAAAATGCCCGAAACAAAGCTCCAAACAATGAGGCGGCGCGGGCTTCTTACATACAGCGCAAGATCCCTCACACAGCTTTTTTCAAGGGCCTCCACAAGCTCCGCGGTCAGCTTTTCCCAGTTTGTCACGCAGTTCCCCCCTCTTTTTAAGCGGCTCACGCCCGCATATTTCCAGTTTCAGCAAAAAAAAACGCTTCTATTCGCTGCTGCTAAACGCTGGCGCACGCAAATACCGGCTTTTAAGTTGGTTGTCTTTTTTGAAAGGCAATATTATAATGCTTCAATAAGCATACAATCACCCCGAGAGGAGTTGTAATATTCATGGACAGCTGGAGCTTCTTTTTCAACAACATTTATTCCATTGCTGCAAGGCTCTTATTTGCCGCCGCCGCGGGCGGCGTGCTCGGCTTTGAGCGCACAAGGAAAATGCGCGGTGCCGGGCTTCGCACTTACATGCTCGTATGCCTCGGCTCCGCCATGGCGATGATGACGGGCGAGTACATTTCCCACATCACCGGAAGCAGCGACCCCGCGCGCATCGCGGCGCAGGTGGTGAGCGGCATCGGCTTTATCGGCGCGGGCACCATTATGGTTACGGGCTATCACCGCGTAAAGGGCATTACGACCGCGGCGGGGCTTTGGCTTTGCGCCTGTTTGGGGCTTGCCATCGGCATTGGGTTTTACGGCGGCGCGCTTTTGATGCTCGCGATTACGCTTATTACCATGCTCGTGGGCGAAAAACTGCAACGGAGCTACCTTGCGCGCGGCAACCGCATGCGCGTGTACGTGCTTTTGAACGACACCGAAAGCCTTGGCGACTTTTTAAACTTTCTCAAACAGCATGGCATTACCATTTCGGATTTTGAGCAGCTTAACGCCATCGGCAAGAGTGTAAACGCAACCTTCATGCTCAAACTCAATGCGAAGCATGCGCACGCGGAAACGATAGAGCTTTTGTCGGGCTGCCCCGGCGTTGCGTTTCTTGAAGAGGTGTAATGCGTTTGTACCAAGAGCAACCTTTTTGGCTTCATTGCGCCATAGATAAGCAATTTTAAATGCAAAAAGAACGCGCCGTAGAAACGGCGCGTTCTTTTTGATTCTTGCAGCAAAGTGTGAGTGTACGCATGCGCTCCAAAGCCCCGTTTGCCCTCACATTTACGGGCGCAAAAACGCGGATTGGCCAAAGTTCGTCATTCGATTGATAAAATCGGCAATCTGCGCGGGCGTTTCAACAAGACCGCCGCGCAACCATTCCTCGATCACGGAAATGCTGCCGCTTGCGGTGAAGCAATACATCATTGCAAGCTGCCCGCTTGTTGCGTCCTTTTTGCGCTTCTCCCACTCGGCAATGCTCTCCTCACGTGCAAGGTTCATCACGCGCTTCAAAAAGGCTTTGTCGCCATGCTCCGAAATCACAATTTTACAAAGCTCACCGTTGTCCGCGATCGCCTGGCACATTTCAACAAGCAATCCCGGCACCGTTTCCGTGCCCGATAAACGCTCAATGGAACGGCGGATCTCCAAAAAAAGCTCGTCCTGAATTTGCGAAAGAAGGTCGTACGGGCTTGCATAGTGCGTATAAAAGGTGTTACGGTTTACGTCCGCCGCTCGGCAAATGTCCGTAACGGTGATTTTGCCGATGGGTTCGTGTTTCATCAGCTCCAAAAGGCTCTGTTTGAGCACCATTTTTGTGTATTTGACCCTCCGGTCCACCTTTTCTTCCATCTCTTCCTCCTTCCGCCCGTTTTCAGGCTCTTTTTTTCAAAATGCGCGTTTCGCTACAAGGCACTTGCACCTTGTCGCGCATTGCGCAATAGATAACGAACTGACTGTTGTTTAATGTGCATAGTGAAATTATAATTGAATTGTGTTCAAAATACAATAGGCCGTTCGAAAGTTTGTGCATCGCGCAGCTTTCGACCGGCCCGTTCGGATAACATTGCAACGTTTTGGTAGTTGTTACTTTTTTTATGAATGCCCCCCGACATTTTTGCGGGCAAACTTCCCAAGGAGGGATGGATATGGAACGAACCATTTATATTGTGACCGGTGCGGCGGGGCATTTGGGCAGCCATGTGACCGATGCGCTTTTGAAAAAGGGCCTGGAGGTGCGCGCGTTTTTGCTAAACGGCGAGCAAGTGCCGGATTTTGTTAACGCAAACCCGCGCCAACTGAGCGTATTCAGGGGCGATGTGCGCGATCAATCGTCGCTTGAGAGCTTGTTTGAAAACGCAAACGGCGCGGTATTTGTACTAATCCATTGCGCTGGCATCATCAGCATTTCAGAAAAAAAGGACCCTCGTATTTACGGCGTAAATGTGGGCGGCACAAAAAACATCATCGACGCGTGCAAAGCGCACGGCGTGAAGCGGCTTGTATATGTAAGCTCTGTACACGCCATTCCCCTTCTGCCCGAAGGGGAAACGATGGGTGAGATTTCCTCATTTAGCGCGCAGAACGTACACGGCCAGTACGCCAAAACAAAGGCCGAGGCAACGCAGCTTGTGCTCGATGCCGCAAAGGAAGGGCTTGATGCCGTGGTGGTGCATCCGGCGGGCATCATTGGCCCGAACGCGCTCGACACGGGCAACATCCCCCATATGCTTAAAAGCCTTGTGCGTGGCCGCTTCAAAATGGCGGTGCGCGGCGGGTTCGACTTTGTGGATGTGCGCGATGTGGCGGAGGGCATTTTGCTTGCGGCCGAAAAAGGAACGCGCGGCGAATGCTACATCCTCTCCAACCGTTTCATTGACCTGAAGGAGTTTTTCAACACCTTTTCGGACGCCGCAGGCTTGAAGCGGCTCAAGCTTTTCCTCCCGCTTTTTGTGGCCAAGGCCGTGGCGCCGTTTGCGGAACTTTATTACCGGCTTACCAAAAAAACGCCGGTGTTCACCCGCTATTCGCTGATGACGCTTTCCAAAAACGCGCTCTATTCGCACGAAAAGGCTAGCCGCGAGCTTGGTTACAGCACGCGAAGCCTCAAAGAAACTATGAGCGACATTGCCGCGTGGCTCAAAAGGAAGAAAATTCGGGCATAGAGCCATATTCATATGATCTGCGCGCGCAATTCACTTTCAGCAGCGGCATGCGACTTATAAAAATATTCACAAGTTTAGCCTTGACTTATATCGACCATCTATCTATGCTATGGGTAGATGGTCGATATCTTTAAGAGGAGGCAAAGTTATGCCTGCAGACAAAGGCCTGATCGGGGGCAGCGCGGGAATGCTGCTTTTGAAGCTTCTCGAAGAACGGGACATGTACGGCTACCAAATGACCGAAACCTTAAGGGAGCGCTCCAACGACGTGTTTGCGCTTAAGGCGGGCACGCTGTACCCGCTTTTGCACACGCTTGAAACCAAGGGGCTTGTGCGTTCGTATACAAGCACGGCGGAAGGGCGCGAGCGCCGCTACTACGCGCTGACGGAGCGCGGCAAATCACACCTTTTACAGAAGCAAGCCGAGTGGGAGAATTTTTCCACGGCAGTCACAAACGTGCTGAAGGGGGGCGCGTTTTGTGGAGCTTAACACGGCGGACGCTTATTTAAACGAGGTGCTTTTACATGTGCGCTGGAAGCGGGCGCATAACACAATCCGCAAGGAGCTTTCCGACCACATTTCCGATGCGCGGCGCGGCTTTCTGGAAAACGGCATGGAAGAGGGCGAAGCCGAACGCCTCGCAGTGTTGGAAATGGGCAACGCGGCCGAAATCGGCGCGCGCTTTGACGCCGCGTACCGCCCGCCGAAGAATTACGGGGTATGGATACCGTTTGCACTTATCATAGCCATAGGTCTTTTTTTCCGCAGCATTCGTGCGGGCATATTGGAGGCTACCGTTTTCACGTTTCTTTTGCCTGTTGTGTTCGCGGCTGCCTATTTTGTACCGTTCCCGCGGCTTGTAAAGTTTGCGTGGCCGCTTTACGGGGTTTACCTTTTATCTCTTGCGGCTACATTTCTCGGCCCGCTCGTGGGGGAGTCTTTTCCCATCTACATCTATTATCCGCCGATGTTTTTCCCCGCGCTTTATGCCTTGCTTATCTATAAGCAACGGGGGCGCGGCGCAATAGGTATTCTGCTTCTCGGCGCGGCCTTGTTGGCGCAAATGCTTTTCTACTTTTTCCTGAGCGGTGTTTTAGTGGCAATACTCGTCTGCATTTGCGTTGCTCAGCTTGTTTTTGCGGTGCTCTCAGGCTGGTTCACGTGCAAGAAATGGCTGACGGCGCTTATCCTACTTGTGCCAATGGTACCCTATTGCGCAAAGTGTATTGTGGCAGCATTTCCCGCGTCGGATAGCATGTACCTTCTTGCGCTTGTCAAGGATATTCTTTCTAAAACGCCGTGGTTTGGGATGACGGACATTTCGCTTTTTTCCCAAATCGAACATGTTTATTCAGGCACATGGCGCAGCGTCACCGACTTTTTCTTGGTTTTTGTTGCCCTAAGGCTCGGACGCATCATATTCGTGATCGTGGGAGGGCTGTTCGCCGCATTTTTCGCGTTTGCGCTGCGATCATGCTTCAAGCAAAAAAGCATGTTGTACCGCCTTGCTTCTCTTGGCATAACGTTGCACCTGTTTATGCAGTTTATCGGTTACTTCCTTACGAACCTTGGGTTAGCTGCATTTTTCGCTTACCCCCTCCCCTTCGTTTCGGATGGCAACGCCGCAATGCTTTGCAACGCGGCGCTCATGGGCCTGCTTTTTTCCATACTCTATAACGGCGCTCTCGTGGACGACAGCTCTGCAAAAAAATACCCGCGCTGGCGGCTGAAGCTTGTGAAGGAAGAAATGTAAGTTACAGTTTCACAACTTCTGAAAAGCACAAATGCGCCCCGTCACTTGGGGCGCATTTGCTTACAAATCTATTTTCTTGCTCTTTCCTGTAAGGTTCTTTTGCTTCTTTTCTTCCAAGAAAAGAAGCGGAGGCATGGAGGCGGAACCTCTATAAAAGTAAGCCTTTATAGCACCTGCCGCGTGGCTACCATATCCACGCCCGTATTGCCGACGTTTGCCTTTACCACGTCGCCGATGTAGACGGGGGCGGGTACGGTAACGCCCTTCAAATCCCGCATAACATCGTAAATTTTGCTTTTGGGCACGTCGGTTTTGGTTTTGCACGAAACCGTAGGCTCCCCCTTTATTGCGCCGATTACATGCACCGTACTCGTGACAGTGCGCGTGGGGTTTACAACCTCCTTGCGCGCGTAAACATCGCCCTTGCGGCAGGTGAAGCCCTCAACCGACTGTACCTCCCCCGCATCGTTAAGCGTCACCTTCATGGGGCAGCCGAGCGGGCAACCGATGCAGATAAGCCGTTTTGTTTCCATTGCGTTACGCCTCCTCCACCATCACCGAAACGGCCTTGAGATTGGGTCGCTCCAAGAACCACGCCTTTTGAAGCGTTACCTGCTCCATTTCGCCCGGGGCAAGGATGGGGCGCTTTTTGTGTACCATGCGCTCATCGTCGAAGTATACGCTCACAAAGCAATTGCGGTATTCCGCGCCTACGCGAAAGCGCACCGTGAGGGTTTCCTGAAGCAAGGAAGGATCCACGGAATACGGCACCGTATAACGCACGCCGTTTTGCGGCAGAAGCGGTATTTCGTGGCGCGGATTTTCCTCGAGGGCACGCGCAACGTAGCGCGCGGCGTTTTTCCCCGCGGCTGCTGCCTCCTCGGAAACATAATCCACAAGGTCGTGCACATGCAAAACGTTGCCCGCCGCAAACACGCCTGAAATACAGGTAGCAAGGCTTTCGTTCACCACGGGGCCGTTTGTAACAGGGTTGATGCAAACACCCATGCCCCGGCTCAACTCGTTTTCGGGGATAAGCCCTACGGAAAGAAGCAGCGTGTCGCAGGGATAATGCTCCTCCGTGCCCGGAATGGGCTTTAAGTTTTCATCCACGGCGGCGATGGTCACGCCCTCCACGCGCTCTTTTCCTTCGATGTTGACGACCGTATGGCTGAGCTTTAAGGGAATGCCGTAATCGTCCAAGCATTGCACGATGTTGCGCTTAAGCCCGCCCGAAAACGGCATGATCTCGGCCACAACCTTCACCTTCGCGCCCTCAAGCGTCATGCGGCGCGCCATGATAAGGCCGATGTCACCGGAACCCAAGATTACCACCTCGCGGCCCGGCAGAAAGCCCTCCATGTTCACAAGGCGCTGCGCCGTACCCGCAGAATAAATGCCCGCAGGGCGGTAGCCGGGGATGTTGAGTGCACCACGGCTCCTTTCGCGGCAGCCCATAGCGAGAATGATCGCACCCGCCTCAATTTCGATAAGCCCATCCTCGCGGCTTACCGCGCGGATATGTTTTTCGGGGCTTATTTCGAGCACCATGGTGTTGAGCCGGTACTCGATACCGCGCACCAGCACCATGTTTACATAGCGCTGCGCGTACTCCGGGCCGGTCAGCTCCTCTTTGAAGGTATGAAGGCCAAACCCGTTGTGGATGCACTGGTTCAAAATGCCGCCAAGCTCCCTATCGCGCTCGAGAATGAGGATGCTCCTCACCCCCTCGTCGTACGCCGCAACGGCCGCGGCAAGCCCGGCGGGGCCGCCGCCGATGATAACAATCTCATACCGTTTCATATGCGCGCCTCCCCCTCTATGCTATCCTTGGCAGTTCCGACGATGAGCCTCGACGCGCCGCCCGTTTTTGTGATTTCACTTTGGCTTACGTGAAGCTCGCGCGCCAGAATTTCCACGGCGCGCGGCGTGCAAAAGCCCGCCTGACAACGCCCCGAACCCACGCGCACGCGGCGTTTGAGCCCATCGAGCGTCGTTGCCCCGAGCGGCCGGTGAATGGCATCTAAGATCTCGCCCTCCGAAACGGTTTCGCAACGGCACACGATGTTGCCGTACGCAGGCTTTTCCTGAAGAAGCTTTGCGTATTCCTCCTTCGAAAGGGTTTTCGGATCAAAAATCCCTTTTCGGGTTCCGTTGAAGGAAGGGTTTTTCGCAAGTGAAAGTTTTTCTTGAATAAGCTGCGCAATATGCCTGCCGATGGCGGGCGCAGCCGTAAGCCCCGGGGATTCGATGCCCGCGCAATCGAAAAAGCCCGGCGCGCCTTCTTCCTCACCCAAAACGAACTCATGTCCGTCTTCATGCGCACGAAGGCCCGCAAAGCTTGTGATGACCTGCTTGAGGGGTAGGTTTTTTATGCTCCTGCCCGCTTTCTCGGTAATCTCCCGCAATCCATCGGCGGTGGTATTGGTAGCCTCACGGTCTGAAACATCCACGGCAGTGGGGCCGACGATGGTGTTGCCGTGCACCGTAGGCGCTACGAGCACCCCCTTGCCGAGCTTGCCGGGTAAGGAGAAAATCACATGGCTTACAAAATCGCCCGTGTTTTTGTCGAGCAGAAAATAGTCGCCCCGCCTTGGGGTGATGCGGATTTTCTTTTCTGAAACCATGTTGTGGAGTACGTCCGAATACACGCCAGCCGCATTGACCACGCATTTGGTGAGAATCGTTTCCGTTTCGGTTTTTACTTCCCACCCCTCCTTTGCGGGGGCTATGCGCTCGACCTTTGTGTTGAGGCGAAACTCTGCGCCGTTTGTAAAGGCGTTTTCAGCGAAGGCGGCCGTAAGCCCGAACGGGCAAACGATGCCCGCCGTGGGCGCGTAAAGCGCGGCGACGGCGTCGTCGCTCACGTTTGGCTCCATACTTAAAAGCTCTTCCCGCTCCACGATGCGAAGTCCCTCCACGCCGTTTTTTACGCCGTTTTCGTAAAGGCGCAAAAGCGCGGGGCGCTCCTCCTCGCTCAGGCAAATAACAAGGCTGCCGATGCGCGAAAAGGAAACGTCAAGCTCCTCACAGAGCTCTCCCATCATGCGGTTGCCCTGCACGTTGAATTTGGCCATAAGGCTATCTGCCGCCGCATCGTAGCCCGCGTGGACGATGGCGCTGTTGGCCTTGGAGGTACCGCAGCAAACGTCCGCCTCCTTTTCAACAACAAGGATGCGTGCCTTGTAGCGCGAAAGCTCGCGCGCCACAGCGCAGCCTACGACCCCTGCGCCGATGATTACAACGTCGTACAAACCCTTCATCTCCTCACTTTGCCCATCCGTAAGCGCATTTTACGGCCTTGTTCCAGCCCAAAACGCGCGCTTCACGCTCATCTGCGCTGATTTTCGGTTCAAACACCCTGTCTACCGCCCAGTTTTTGCGTATGTCTTCACGGCTTTCCCAATACCCAACGGCAAGCCCCGCAAGATAGCAAGCGCCCATGGCGGTGCTTTCCACGCAGGTGGGACGCATAACCGGAGCGCCGATGACATCGGCTTGCGCCTGCATGAGGTAGTTGTTGGCGCTTGCGCCGCCGTCCACCTTGAGCGTGGCAAGGTCAATGCCCGAATCCGCCCGCATGGCGGCAAGCACATCCCCCGTTTGGTAGGCGATGCTGTCGAGCGTGGCGCGAACGATGTGGTACTTGTTGCAGCCGCGCGTAAGCCCCACAATGGCGCCGCGCGCGTACTGATCCCAATGCGGCGCGCCAAGGCCCGTAAACGCGGGCACCACATAGCAGCCGTTCGTATCCGTAACCTTTTGGGCGAGGTATTCGGAATCCGCCGCAGAATCGATGAGGCGCATTTC
>DLFZ01000035.1:239-11303 GCA_002482435.1 Christensenella sp. UBA7707 | reverse complement strand
CCCATAAGGCTGAACTGGATGTTGTCGATCACCGTTACATCCACGTTGGGTTCAAGGCCATGCTGTCTTAACACATAGCAAAGCGTCATATAGGGCATACCGCCCGGGCGGCCGCCGATGATCGTTTTTCCTCTAAGGCTTTCAAAGTCGAAATTCGCTTCCGCCTGCCTGCCCACAAGGAACGACCCGTCGCGCTTGGTAAGCTGCGCCACGATAATCGGATGCTCGCTTTTCCCTTCGTTTACAACATAAACGCCCGTTTCCGGCCCCATCAGCGCCACCTGTGCATCGCCCGCCAAAAGCGCTGTCATGCTCTTGTCACTGCCGCCACCGGTGACGATGGTAAGGTTGATCCCCTCGTTTTCAAAATACCCCTGCGTCACCGCAACATAAAGCGGTGCGTAAAACACGGAACGCGTTACCTCGTTAAGCGTAACGTCCCGCAACTCCTGCTTCTGCGAGCAGCCGCCAAAAAGAGCTGCAACAAACAAAACCGCAAGCAGCAGAGTAAAAACCTTCTTCATTCCTTTTCCCTCCAAATTCGGTCGATTTCAGGTTGTTTTATAGTATTCAGCACAGAGTAGAGTGTGAAAGATGCGGCACAAGCTTGTGTCAAAACGCACAAATACCGCTTGACGCGACTTAACCAAGCGTCGCGCGCCGGGCTCATTGGTCAGCACCGCCGCGCTGGCAAATACGCCGCCCGACGGCGCCGCCGTGCGCGGCGCGCGATGCAAAGGGAAACCCACAAAGGCGTGAGAACGCTTCTTTTATGTTACAGGATCAGCAGTGCAACGATGATGGTTGCCGCGAAGCCGCACAACACGGGGATGAGGTTCTTTCTTGCAAGCTCCTGCGCGCTCACGCCGCAGATAGCCGCCACGGGTATGACTGCCCAAGGGATGATGGTACCGCCGTCCGACCAAACGGTGAAAATCTGGCCCAGTGCCGCAAGCCCCGCAGTGTTGATTTTGATGATCTGCGAGAAGGTATAAGCAAGCGTACCCACAATGGGCAGCCCCGAGAAACCGGAGCCGTCAAGGCCGGTGATGATCGCCACGGCGGATTGGGTCGCCACGGCGGTAAGCTTCGTCATCTGCACGCGATCCGCAATGAAAAGACTGATGTCGTTGAGGATGGCAGGCGCGCCCTCGCCAAGTACGGCCACGGCACCGCCCTGATTGCCGATGAAGAAGAACCCGCCGATGAAGAGCACCGGCACAAACACCTTCATGCCAAACCCAAAACCGTCCTTCAGGTAGTCGCCTACCTTATCAAACGCTTCCTTGGGCTTAAACATCAAAAGCGTCATCACGAGGGTGAGTACCACCGCCGTGCCTCCCACAAGCGCCGTCGCATCGCCGCCGGCAAGCTTAAAAACGAGCATGCCGGCAATGTCAGCCAAAAACGCCGCGGGCACCAGGATGGCCATGACCTTGGCGAGCTTTTTCTTGCCCTCGAGCACGGCAACATGCTCCACTGTAACAGACGCCGTCTGCGCGCCGCCCCGTTTTTTCTGGTCGCGAAGCATCATGAAAAATGCCACAGCAACCGTAACAACGGCCATCGTCGCCCAAAGCGGCACGGACGCCGCCATCACTTCCGACGCGCCGATTCCCGCCCCCTTTGCGGCAATCGAAGGTGCGCCCTGAATGAAGAAGTCGCTCGACAGCGCAATGCCATGACCGAACAGGTTCATTGCCACCGCTACATAAATTGGCGAAAGCCCAGCCTGCACCGCCGCTGGCAAAAGCACAGCGCCTACGAGTGCCGTCGCGGGGCTCGGCCAGACGAGGTAGGAAATCACCATCATCGTAAGTCCCACCGCGAAAAACGCGATGTTTTTGTTGACCATCACCTTTTTAATGGGCGACATCATAAGCGAGTCCGCCCCCAGCTCCTGCAGTGCCTTGGACATGGCGACCACCAACGAGATGGTCACGATAATGCCCCAAAACTCTGTTCCCGCGTAAATCACAGCGTTGAAAATGGCCTGCAGTGCAGAAACCACGTTCCCGTATTGGATCAGCCCCATCACAAAAATGCCGATCACACACGGTATAATAATGTCTTTTTTCATCAGCATAATGGCCAGGATTACCACGACCATCGCGATGTATACGATGTGTAAGGTAGTGAGAACCACGAATTTTTCCCTCCCGAGCATTTATGGATTATGATATGATAGGTGCAACCAAGCGGTGCCAAACGGAGGGCATATGGCGCCGCGTTTTAGGCGGTATCAAACATGGCCGAAAAGGTAGTAAGACTCAACCTTGAGCAAGGTATGCCAAGCGTTGCCGACGCGCTTCGCGTTATGGAAAACGCCCTATCCACTCACAAAAAGCAGGGCGGCAAGGCGGTCATTCTTATCCATGGATACGGTTCCAGCGGCAGCGGCGGCAAAATAAAAACTGCCGTTCGCGCGCGGCTTGGCGAGAGGAGCCTTTCCCCAATCGTAAAAACCTATGTAGGCGGCGAAGCGTTTTTTTCGCAAAAGCGCGAACTTTATGCGCTTTGCGGCTCCCTCTCGCGCTATGAAAGCGAAGTGAAAGACAACGAAGGCGTAACGGTTGTGATTTTAAATTAGTCGATTGTTTATAAAAACACCCTTTCCCCCATTGTTACAGGCGGAAAGGGTGTTTTTTGCATGGAAAGAGTTGCTGTTTACAGTTCCGTTCCCATAAAGCGTTTAGGCATCGCGCCGTAATTGGCGTCCTGAACAGCCTTTATGATCTCCGTTTTTCTTTCTTGGGCATTCGCAAGGTCAACAACCACATCGTTGAGGTCGTACGGACCATTTCTGAAATGCCCCACCGTAACCCCATGGAATTCTCCGTCGATGAGTAAAAATTGCAGCGCTTCATGGTCGTACGGAAGGTGTTCATACAACGGCCTAAACTTTTCTTTGAGGATATATTCGAATGATTTATACAAAAAATCGTTGCGGTGCAGCGCATAAACAAAGCGCAGCGGTTCTGCCTTGTAACCGGCAATCAGCTGTTCATCCTCTTTTCGCATATAACCCTCGCCGGTTTCCACAAGAACGCTATCTTTTACAAGCCGTAAAAGCGCCTCCTTGATTTCCTTTTCCGGCAGCTTGTAAAAGGATTTTGCCATGGCGCAATCAAAAAGAACATGACGATAGGAAAAACGCTGTAGAACAAGCGCGAGCGCCTCTTGCCGATCGTATTTTTCAAGCTCGGCATTCGGAAACATTTCCTGAAATCTGCACCAACTACGATCCCACTCGCCGTCGTACTGATCCTCATAGAGCAAAAATGCTTCCTGCAAGCGATGCAAAACGGGCGTAATCTCCTTGACGAGCAAACCCGTTTCCTCTTTTATTTGCTGAATGTTCAAAGGCCCTTCCCGCCCAATCAGTTCAAGAAGTTGAAGCTGTGTATGCGAAGGAGCCTTGAGCGGCTTGCGGTAAAGCACCGCAAAAAGCGCTATATCCTCAGGCATGATCCAGCCGAGGTTTCCGCCCGCAAACCTGCCCTTTATAAGTTCGCGCTTCTCCTGCCGCTCGCGGTTGAATGCGATGTCGTCAAAATCGGCGCGAAAGGTAAGGCTCGGCGGGTCGCCAAAGCCGTTCCAGAACACGTTTTGCCCGGGCTGCATGTCACGATAAAGCGACAGGTATTCCTCCATGCTCGCTCTTTTGGATAAAAACTGCCGTTCCATGCGCAGCGCGATGATCTTTTTCTCGTCCATACACATCCTCTTTTTCACAGATGTTTTTACAATCATACCACATGGAACGCGACAACAGTTTGTCGTGTTTATGTTTGCCCTGCTTGTTTTTGCCTATTTTGCGCGCAAAATCCCATCCGTTTCCGTACTATGTAGTGTCCGCAAACAAAGCTGCGGTCAGTTTAGAAAGGAAACGGAAGGGATGTTAAATGACGGGTAACGTTGCCCGCCCCGCAGCATATTTGGATGCCTTGCGGGCGCAAACCACACCCGATGAATACCGCGCGAAGCTTTCAAACCTGTGCTCGGGCGACAAGAGGCACGCTGCCTTGCTATTGAGCGACGAAAGGCTTTCCTTCCCCGCTCTTTTTGCGGCGCGGGAGCAGATTATGCAACATGGGTTAAAGATGCAGCTTTCAGGAAAACACATTGCGGCGCTAGGCATTGCCGAGCAAATTCTTGCGCGAAACCCCAAAGGCGAAGGTTCTTCCTATTTAAAAAGCCCTGCAAACAAGGAACTTTCCGTTTTGTTATGGATGCTCGTTACCGGTTTCCGTGAGGAAGGCTTGCGTGGCGCTTATGATGAGGTGCTCGATGGTGTTACCGCGGTGCTTCTAGATTTGTATCACGAAAAACGAGCGCTGTCCTACGCGGTGGATCTTTTGTTTTTACGGGCCAAAAGCGGGCGCAACTACCACGACCTTTTTTGGGCCATATCTCGGTTTGGAGACCCGAGCAGCCTGAGGCTAATCGCCGCGCGGTTAGACGCGCCCGACGCGGAAACCGCAGCCATGGCGCGTGAGCTTTTAGGCGTTGGTGACGCGCAAGGATCTATGCACTTTTCGGATTACGAGCGTTGGTTGAGGGAAAACGACCCGTTCTTGTATTTTGCCGGGGAAAGCATGCAATATAGCGCCAAGCCCGCTGTGTTTCGCGTGGATCACGCGCGAAAATACGTGAACCGCGCCACACCCGCTTACGAAAAGCAGGTACTTACGCCGAAAAACGAACAGGAACGCGCGCGGCTTGCGGAATTCTCTGCGCTCGAAGAAAGCGATCGCGCCATGCTCGCGCAGTACGCGCACGAAATGCGCCAAAAAGACCCTGACGCATGGGCTCAGCTTGAAGCAAAGCCCGTAGCACAGCAAGCGGAAGCCGCCAAAAAGAACGGAGGCGAAACGGTATGGTCTATTTGAACGGGGAACAATTCGATACCGCTCCGCTGATTAACGCCTACCCCGCAAACGCCATAGAGCGCACAATTTTAGCGCAGATGACGCAAAGCGGCGACGCGTTTCGCTTCAAAAGCAAAGATGCACTGCAATTTGAGGTGAACCTTCGCGCGAAAACTGCGGAGGCCGCGCAGGCGCTCAACCGAAGCGGCATGGACTTTACGGTGTTCCACGAATCCCGCTGCAACGAAACGTACTGGGTGCGCAAGGACAACGGCGGTTTTCTCCTGCGCGAAGGCGCATCCCCTGCCGCGGCCATTCGCGACATTTTTCAAAATGGGCGCAAGTACGGCACAGAATGCGCTACCGCCATGGTGATCGTTTTTTACGGCGCCCTTTTGAACGTTTACGGTGATACACTTTTCAACCGCACCTTCCCGAGCATTTATTTGATGAACTGGAACAGAATGGACCCGCTTTTACAAAGTGTAGGCATACCCAAAGACGTGCAATCGCTCATCATCGGCGACCGCGGCTATTTCAACAACCCGGATGTAAACCCACAAACGCCAGAATGGCAGGGTGAAAACGTGATTGTGCTACCAGGTGGACTTTACTACGGACACGGCATCGGCATCGCCACGGCGGAAAACATCATCGCCGCGCTCAACGGAAACCGCAAAGACGGCGCGCAACGCACCGCCTACCTAATGGATGCCGCAGGAAGGCCGAATTACAACGAGCTTTACCGGCAGTACGCCGCTTTTACACCTTCGCCCCAGCCTACAGCGCGGCGAAGCGCAGCGCTCAACTGGCCACCGTTCCCCGCGCCGCGAAGAGGTGCCCGATCAGGCGTATAAAAAAGGTTTTTACAGCTCAAGGCGGCCTTGCAGAGAATACGCAAGGCCGCTTTTCAGGCATTCCTGCATTATGCTTTCCTCGATGTTTGCTGGAAAGACACGGCGAAAATCTGCTATAATAACTATCATTACATCTAGGAGGCGTTTATGGAACCATTCCTCGAAAAACGGCTTACGCTTTTTGTGCGCAACACCACTTCTTTGCGCTCCGCTTACCGCTGGCAGGATTCGCATATGCTTCGGCTCAGCGCTTTTGTGTTTACCGCACATGATCGCGAAGCCGACCTTTACGCCTTTGAGGATGGCCGTTCCCTAATCAAAAAGAACACAGGCTTCTTTTCTATGTTTCGTAGTTCAACCGCTTTAAGCGCAGCGGCAATCATCGCGCTCGCGCCGGATCGAGAGCTTTGCTTGCAAAAAGCGCTCAGCTATTACGACGCACTGAAGCAAAGCCGTTTTCCCCCTTCGGAATTTCTCGCGCTTGCCGCATGCCAATGCGCGCAGTATGCACCCGAAGGCGACGTTTCCGCCATCGCTTCACGTGCCCGCGCATTTTACGAGGGAATGCGGCGGCAGCATTGGTTCATAACCGGCAATGACGATGTGATCTTTTCTGCGATGCTCGCGCTTTCTCCGCTCGACGTGGAAGAGGGGCTTTCAAGAATGGAAGACGATTTTCAGTACTTTAAGCCGCTATTCCATTCCGGCACAGGCGTGCAGGCGCTTTCACAAACGCTGGTCATGGGGCAATCCCAAAGCGGCGTGCGCGAGCGTGTATGTGCGCTTTATGAAATGCTTCGCGAAAAGAAGCTTCGCTTCGACCGTCAGTATGGCATTTCCTCGCTCGGCGTGCTCGCGCTTTTGCCCGAAAGCACGGACTTGATTTGCCAAAGGGTGGCCGAGATGTTCTACAGGCTTCGCGGGGAAAAGGGCTTTGGCATTTGGTCGTCGGCCAGCAAGCAGGAACTGCTGCTTTTTAGCGCTGGCCTTGTGGCGCTCGAATCGCTGGAGCAAGCAAAAAGCGGCGTGCTCCGCACGTCGCTCTCTTCCAGCATCGTCAGCCTTGTGATCGCCCAACAAACCGCCATCGCTGTGGCAGCCGCAGCTTCCGCAGCGGCGGCATCGGCCTCGTCCACTTAAACGGAGATTACCTTGGCGGCCGTTTGCATTCTCAAAACAATTTCGTACATGTTGCTTACCGTGCCGGCCTTTAGCTTTTCCTGCAAACCGTAAAAGTTGAGGCATGCGCCGCAAACAAGCACCTCACAGCCACGCTCGATGAGCGTTTGTATGCTTGTGATGACCTGCTCCTCGCCGAGTGTTGGCAGTTTTACGCCCCCGTTCATAAAAAGCACCGACGACGGAACGTCGTCTCCTTGTGAAAGGGTGTAGAGGAACATCTTCATCAGCTGTGCGCCAAGCGCCTCATCCCCCGCGCCTACATATTCCTTGCCAATAAAAACGCTCGTGCCGCAGCCCGCAAACGACGGGTTGCCCGCGGGCGTTTCCGTTTTTTTATCGGCATTTTTGCCGTTCTCCGCCTGCTTTTTCAGCGCGATTGAAAAGCCGCCCTCCACATTGTTTTCCTCTACCAAAAAGCCACGGTCGGCTGCAAAGCGTTTGAGGTTTTGCACGGCGGTTTCATTGTCCACACGAACGGTAAACTCGGTTTCCCCTGCGTCTGCCGCTTTTTTTGCCAAAATCACGGGCAGGGGGCACGCCTGCCCGAAGGCGTCGATGGTTTTTGCCATTGCTGTCATTCTCCTTTGCCGATGCGCCGATTTTTAAGAAAAGAAAACCATACAAGGGTACGCGTTCTCCTCCTTCCAATATAACGCCCTGTGCGTAAGATTGTCAACCGCGCGCAATGTGCTATACTAGGGTTGTGCTTAAAGCACGCTTTGGTGCGGCGCACCGCACCCGCTGTTTTTCGGAGGAATTTATGCGCAAAAATGCCTACTATATGCTGTCGTTTCGCTCCACGCACTACGCCATGCTCATGGAAGCGCGCTTGAAGGATGCCGTACCGATTGCCGCAATGCCCACGCTACGAGAGATAACGCAAAGCTGCGGCATATCCTTGCGCGTGGAGGAAGAGCATTTGCCCCTTCTTTTTGCCGCGCTGCCTAAGACGGGCGTGCCGCGCGAGGCATACACAGTGTACCGCGTGGATCCGAGCGGTGTAAGGCAAGTAGAGGAAGACGATCTGAAAGACTAATCCTCATTTTTAAAAATGTCCTTGGTATACCTAGGGGTATCCGCGAGAAATGCAGAAAGAAACTTTACGTTTTCGAGCGATTTATAATCGCTTTTTTCTATTTCACCGTTTTTGATTTCGTAGATGCACGCATCCGGATACGCGAGCAGCACCGGCGAGTGAGTGGATATGATAAACTGGCTCTCATTCATTTGCGCGTGTGCAAGCATGTTCATGAGCACATATTGGTTGTAAAACGTGAGCGCGGCCTCAGGTTCGTCCAATAGGTATAGGCCCTTTTCCCCGATGCGCGCACCGAAAAAGTCCAAAAAACCCTCCCCATGTGAGCGGGCTGCAATATCGTTTTCGTAAAGCGCATTCAACTCATGCAGTGTTCGCGCGTGTGGCATGGAGGCAAGGCTCTTTGCGTAAGCGGAGCGTATGCCCGCATTTTCCTTCACGGCTCTTAGGCCACTGTTCGCCTCCCGTTTCATGGCGTTGTAGCTGTCGATATAGCGAATGAACCCTTCGGCCTGAAAATAAATGCAGCGCCGCGGCTTGTGCATAAGCTCCGCGCGAAACGCGCCTTCAGCCTGCTCAAAATGCGCCGCTTTTCCAAGCATATCCGCCGCGTCACCGTCGATGCGGTTTGCGGCTATTTTGGCCGCGATCAGCTCGAGAAGCGTAGTTTTCCCGCTTCCGTTGTCCCCCGTTAAGAAGGTAACAGGCTTTGTAAATACAAGCGATTCGAGGCTCTTGAGAACCGACGCGCCGAGCGGGTATTCATCGTCAGGCGTAATCGGCGATATTCGTTTGACGGCGCGGAGGAAAATCATATTGCTACCCTCCCAAGCTCTTTTTGAAAGGTTAGCGCATCATATCTTTTGCCATTCACTTCCCGCCCGCCTACGATTCTTTTATACGCACGAAAACCGAGCTTTTCCGCAACCCTTATCATTCGCGCATTGCCCGACCAAGTTTGCATGTAAACGTTCTTTACACCCATTTTCTTTAGATATTTCATAAACAGCCTAAGCGCCTCGGTGCCGTACCCTTTGTGCCGAAGTGCCTGTGCCGGGATGTCGATGCCGATGGCAAGCATTTCTTCTTTTGTATCAAAATATTCCAAAAATGTGTCGATCGTATAGGCACAGACCCAGCCGATGTGCGTTCCTTGCGCATCCTCAATCTCGAAGCGGTAACACATGGCGTCGGGTGCGTCGTTTTGATGCCGTTCGTAATAGCGTGTCCAATACCTTTCAACCGTTTCTGGAGACTCCTCCTCCGTTTCCCACGGCGCGTCCCAGTTTCCCCATTCCGTCTCCACGGTGAACCAGCGCACATAATCAGCAATGTCAGATTGTCGAAAGTCCCGTAAACGAACCGAATTGCCGCTCTGTAAAACCCGCTCAACCGCCCACGCCTGCAGCGGGTTCAGCTTCGTGTTAACATCCCCAATCGGAATCCACGCGAGCGTATGATCCTCCTCGGTAGGGAGACTTAAGCGTTCACCCACGCTTCCCTCGTAAAAATGCTGTATGGGGTGGAAAAAGCCAAGCTTGTCATGAAAGTAATAGCAATCACCGCTGCCGATGTAGCGTCCGACCTCACAGGAGAAGCCCGTTTCCTCAAGCACCTCTCGTTTGATGCACGCTACGTGGGTTTCATCGCCTTCCATACCGCCCCCCGGCAGAAAATACCCCTTTGAAGTTTCCGCCACAGCAAGCATGCCGTCGCGCACGCAAATAAGGTACGCACCTTCCCTGTCCACGTAGGTTTCCTGTTCAATTCTTTCCCCAAAGGTTTTGTCAGGCATACGTTCCTCCATAAAATGGGTTGCGGTTTCTGTTTCTTCATTATAGGGGATGGCGCGAAAAATGAACACGGGAAAAACGGTTAGGGTTGCGGTTTCCGTTGTTTGTAAATTCCGTGTGATGCGTGAGATGAATGATTAGAAGAACTGTTTTTTTCACAAATTTCACCGTTAGGGGCTTAGGTATTCGCCACGAGGCAATATTTGCATTCGAAGCTCACTGTACAAAGAAGCGTAATCCCAGAGTTCTTATCTGTACTCATAAGCGCCATTCCTGGATGCTCGAACCCGAGACACCTTGATTAAGAGTTCCTCCTCCTCGAAAAAAATGTGGGGGTTTTATTTGAATAGCAAAATCCAAATCTACAAAAAGTATTAAAAAACAAGAGGAGACGGTTTTATGAAATCAAATCCGGACAATCGGAAAGATAACGTAGAAAGAATCAAGAAAAATATTGATACGACCATCCATAATATTGAAGCAGCCGATGAAATGATGCATGACACGGATAACCCAAAAACAAAGGAAGAGCTTCGCGACAAGAACGAAAGACGGGAGCAAGCTTTAAAGGGATTCCGCAAAGAAATCAAAGATGAAGCTGATGCAAGAAAAAAAGGTTGACGTCATTGTTTCCGCCGTCAGAGACTCGATTTTTGGCCAGCGGCAGGCCTTTACTTGAGGAGGCTCGCAGGCCAAGTGCCTGAGGGGTTTCCCGCCGAGGGCGACTCCGTACTACGCAGGACGGCCGGGCACGAAATTCCGACCGCTAAAAACGCTCTACCGGAGCGTTTTTGCCGCTGCGCGGCCGCGTCTTCGAGCCCTTTATGACGGCACACAAAACAAAATACCACCCGCATGGGGTGGTATTTTGCTTTGGTGGGCCGTCAGGGGCTCGAACCCGGGACACCCTGATTAAGAGTCAGGTGCTCTACCAACTGAGCTAACGGCCCAAATGGAGCGGGAGACGGGGCTCGAACCCGCCACCTCCGCCTTGGCAAGGCGGCGCTCTACCGAATGAGCTACTCCCGCGTGTTTCGCGTGTCGCGAACGTTTTACATTATAGCGCAGCGTGTTTTGGTTGTCAAGCAAGAAGCAAGCACAAAAGCACGAAAGCTTTTTACATGACATACATCCGTTTCAGGGAATGGAGCGGGTAATGGGACTCGAACCCACTATCTCAGCTTGGAAGGCTAATGTGTTACCATTACACTATACCCGCATGGCCCCCGCGCGATTGCGAAAACTCCATCCCGCTAAAAAATTTGGTGCGGGCGAAGAGAGTCGAACTCATACGCCTGTGGGCACTGGAACCTAAATCCAGCGCG
>DLFZ01000035.1:0-172 GCA_002482435.1 Christensenella sp. UBA7707 | reverse complement strand
TGGCTGGGGTGGCAGGATTTGAACCTACGAATACCAGAGTCAAAGTCTGGTGCCTTACCGCTTGGCGACACCCCAACGTACGGCGCTGCCGCAAGTGAAAAATGGGGTGGGTAGTGGGATTTGAACCCACGACTTCCAGAGCCACAATCTGGCGCTCTAACCAACTGAGCTA
>DLFZ01000009.1:6952-10729 GCA_002482435.1 Christensenella sp. UBA7707 | reverse complement strand
GAAAACAAGCGTAGGCAAGAAAAGCAAGCGCAGAAAAAGGCGGGAAGCATGCTCAGCCTATCGGACTTAATAGAAACCGAATTGCTTAGATTTGGTGCGACTCCCGAGTATGTGGGATATCGCTACCTTGTTACGGCAATCCTCAAGTGCATCGACGACGAGAAGCTTCTGTATGCAATTACCACAAGGCTTTACAAGGAAATTGCCGAACAGTACGACACCACCCCCGCCAATGTGGAACGGGGAATCCGCACGGTGATCGCCAGTCTTTGGTTGGAAAACGACGCGGAAAAGCTCGCGCAGCTAATCGGCCGCCGTTACGACATACCTTTGGGCAACGGGAAGTTTATCGGCGTTTTAAGCAGGCGACTACTTTTTAAGCACCGTTCGCTCGGCAGCAAAGAAGGTACGCAGCAGGTCGGTTTTTAATTGGAAAAATTGAAAAGCGCCGTCCGAAAACAGATGGCGCTTTTGCTTGCCAAAATGGTGGGCATTTTACGCTCCTAAAATTCATGTTTCAAGCTTCGCTCAAAAAGATGCTCCACGGCCTTGGCCGCCGGAACATTCTCAAACAGCGCATCAAAAACCGCGTCGCAAATGGGGAGCTCCACATGGTATTTTTGGGAAAGCAGCCGCAATGCCTTTGCGGTATCCACACCCTCCGCAAGTTCACCGAACGCCTCGCCTCGTACAAACGCTTCGCCGAAGCGGCGGTTGTGGCTCAGCGGGGAAAACACGGTCGCCGCATAGTCCCCAAGGTGACAAAGGCCGTAGGCGGAATAAGGATTGCCGCCCATCGCCGCGATAAGCCGCGCCACCTCGCGCGTGCCGCGCGAGGAAAGCGCACCCTTAAGAGAGGGCACAGAGAGCCCGTCGAGCACGCCCGCCGCAATGCCGATCACGTTTTTTGCCGCCGCGCCCACCTCGTTGCCAATGAGGTCGCGCCCGTAATAAAAGCGGATGAGGTCGCTCGAAAAAGCGTCCACAAGCATGCACTTTGCGGCCTCGTCGGCGCTGTCGATCACCATGCAGTTGGGAGTGCCAGCGGTGAACTCCTGCACATGCCCGGGCCCGAGCCATACTGCGGTGCGCGCACCGTCCAATGCGGCATCCTGCACGATTTCTGAAAGGCGCTTGCCGCTTGTTGTTTCAAGCCCCTTCATGCAGAGCACGAAAAGTTTGTTTTTTGGCGCAAACGTTGAAATTTCGCCCATCAGCGCACGAAGCCCCTGTGCGTTTACTGAGATTAAAATGATTTCGGGCTCAAGCGCCTCTTTTAAATCGGTTGTCAGGCGCACACGCGGAGAAAGCGTTGTTAGGCCGTTTGTGCGGTCGCTTAAAAAAGCTTCAAAATGCTTGGAATGCGGCCTTCCGTAAAGCCTTACGCGGAAGGAGAGCCTATCGAGATACCATGCGAGAAAGGCGCCCCAGCGCCCACAGCCGATTACACTGATGTCCATGAAAAAATGATTCCTTTAAGTTGTTTGCGCTAGTTCATTTGTTCGTTCAGAAGCACCATGTGGATATGATCCTCCCAAACGCCGTTGATTTTCAGGTATTTTTTAGAAACGCCCTCGTTTACAAAGCCGAGCTTTTCCGTAACCCGAAGCGACTGCTTGTTGCGCGGCATGATGTTGGCCTCGAGCCTGTGAAGCCCGATTTCGTCGAAGGCAATGGCGATGCCGCGCTCAAGCGCTTCGGTCATAAGGCCCTTGTTGATTTCATCTTTGTCGAGCCGATACCCAACGTGGCAGGAAAGAAACGCTCCCATAACGATGTTGCTGAACGAGAGCATGCCGATCACGCACGCTTGCTCGCGGTAAGAGAGCCAAAACTTTACGGCGATGCCATCCCAAAAACGTTCGGCATCCGCCTGAAGCAGGCTTTTTTGGTAGCTTTTTGTATAGAATTCCTCGTCGCGTTCCGGTTCGGTGTCGCGTAAAAATGCGCGGTTGCGAATAAAATAATCCGTCACCTGCGGCGCGAGGCGCGGGTGGGAAAGCGTCATTTTAAGCCTTGGCGTAAAATACTCGCCGCGTACCATACCCCAAATCGCCGTCCTTTTGCATTGATTTTTTTAGTTTACCACAGCGTGCCGTGAATGGGTAGTTGTTTCCTGCTCCCTTGCTTGCCGCGAAAGACAGAAAGGGTTACAATGAAACCGAAAATCAGGGTTCTACGTGGGATCGCTTTTGGAGGTTTTTTGATGAAAAGAAGAAGCGTTGCGCTTGTGCTTGCGGTTATGTTTATGGCTTGCGGCTGTTTTGCCGCGCGCGATGCGAAGGAAAGCCCCGATGTGCATATTGAAGCCCCTTTGACGGCTACGGCAACGCAAATGCCCACGCCGGAAGCGTCGCTGCCGCTGGCTGTTGCGACCGCATCTTTTGTACCTGAGGAAACGCCTTTGGCCGAAGCGGTGCCTGAACCCACCCAAACGCCCGCGCCACAGGCGGAGCGGGTCTCCCTCAACGACGATTTTTATTATGTTCCGCTCGACGACGCGGCAAAAGCGCGCATCACGGGATTGAGCTACCCGAAAGATGACAGCAACGCCGCCGTGAATTACGGCGATCTGCGCTACATCCACCTGCTACATGTGGATTTTGAAGGGAACGTGCGCGAGGGGGAGCTGATCGTCAACAAAAAAGTGGCGAAAGAAGTCATGGAAATCTTCTATGAGCTTTATCAAGCAAAGTATCCGTTTACCTCGGTGGTGTTGGTGGATGAGTTTGGCGAGGCGGCGGACGACAACCTCTCCATGGCGGCCAACAACACCTCCGCGTTCAATTACCGCGTGGTAGCAGGCAGCAAAACGCTCTCCATGCACAGCTACGGCCTTGCTGTGGACGTTAACCCGCTTTTGAACCCCTACGTGAAAAGCGACGGCAGCATTTCGCCCGAAAGCGGCGCGGAATATGCCGATCGGACGCGGGATTTTGCAGGGAAGATCGACCACGACGACCTTTGCTACAAACTGTTTACCGAGCATGGTTGGACGTGGGGCGGCGACTGGAAAAATTCAAAGGACTATCAGCATTTTTCAAAGGACGTAAGATAGGTACCGCCTCTTTTATGTGAACACATACGCGCTGGCGCATACAAGCATATTTTGCCGTTTCACGCATATCTATCACTAGGGTGTGCTTGGAATGTGGAAACACACCCTAGAAAGCTGCAAGGCTCGCTTGGAGGTGCGCATGAAAGGCTTGAAAACGGCGGATACGGCAAAGGCAGGCATTTGGATGCCTATCTTAAAGGGCGCGCTCATCGCGTCGGCGTTCAGCATCGCGCTCATCGTGCTGTTTGCTGTGATACTCAAGCAGGAATGGGCTAATACAGACAGCATCCCCGTAGCGAATTCCGTCATCAAAGTGATCTCGGCGGCGCTCGCAGCGTTTGTTGCAACCAGAAAATGCAAGGAGCGGTGCTGGCTTGTGGGGCTTCTCGCCGGGCTTTTGTATACGGTTCTCGCGTTTATGGTGTTTTCCATTCTTTCGGATTCGTTTAGCTTTTCGCTTGCGCTTTTGTCGGATATGGGCATCGGCGCACTTTCGGGCATGCTCATGGCAATGCTCATGCAGATGTTCCGGAGATAGTTGAAAGCCTTACAATGGACTGCGCACCCGCGGTTTACAACAAGCTTTGAAAACAGAAGCTTGCCCCTCCCGACGCGCCCATGCGCGCCAAGAGGGGCAAATTGTGCTTGTGTGCCTTAAGCAAGTTGTGTATAATACCGTGTAGGAAATCCAAAAAACGGGGGGTTATACCTATGAAACA
>DLFZ01000009.1:1733-6900 GCA_002482435.1 Christensenella sp. UBA7707 | reverse complement strand
TGCCAGTCCGCCTGCAAAACCTCCTGCACGGTCGCCAACCAGACCTGCAAGAACGAGCAGAAATAAACCGCGCGGCAAAAGCCGGCCCAGTGGCTATTCGTGGCTTTTTGGGCGATGCAAATAGTTGCATAACCGCACGGAGGCTTCGCCCGCGGCGAAACCTCGGGGTTTTAAAAAGGCGTCGCTGGCGCCTTTTTTTCCGCTTTCCGGAGGTTTTACCGCGCTTTTTAAAAGGCTCCAAGCAAACTTACATAAAAATTAAGGAGAATCCTCTTGATACACGCCTTTGCTTTTCAAAACGGCTTTTACGCGCTCGACGTGGAAAGCGGCGCGCTCCACGCGCTCGACGAGTTTGCCTACAACGTTGTGCGCACGCTTGAAAGCGGCGCCGATCCTTACGCGCTTCCTTATGAGAAAAAAGAGATTGACGAGCTCCTCGAAGAGCTCGACGCTTTGAAAGCGCAGGGCGCTTTCGATTCGCCCGCGCCAAACATCCCTCAAGGGACCGCGCAACCCGAGATCGTCAAGGCGATGTGCCTCCACATCGCGCACGATTGCAACCTTCGCTGCAAATACTGCTTTGCTGACACGGGGGAATTCCATGGCGAGCGCATGTTCATGAAGAGCGAAACCGGCAAAAAAGCGCTCGACTTTCTGGTCGCCCATAGCGGCAACCGCCGCCATCTGGAGGTGGATTTGTTCGGGGGCGAACCGCTCATGAACTTCGGTGCCGTGAAGGAGATCGTCGCCTACGGGCGGGAGCTTGAAAAAAAGCACAACAAGGAAATCAGCTTTACCATCACCACCAACGGCGTGGCGCTTACCGATACGGTGATTGACTACCTCAACGCAGAAATGTACAACGTCGTTTTGAGCCTCGACGGACGAAAAGAAATCCACGACGCCATGCGCCCCACGCCAAACGGCAGGGGTTCCTACGACATCATCGTAGAAAACGCCAAAAAGCTTGTGGAGCGGCGCGGCGACAAGGAATATTACATCCGCGGCACATTCACCTCGAAAAACCTCGACTTTACCGAGGATGTGAAGCATATGGCCGAGCTTGGGTTTGACCGCGTTTCTCTCGAGCCTGTGGTTTTGCCCGATGAAAGCCCCTATGCGCTTCGTGACAGCGACCTTAAACGCGTGCTTGAGGAATATGACGCGCTTGCCTCCTATTTGTGGGAGCGCGAAAAGAGTGGAAAGCACATTGTGTTTTTCCACTTCATGATCGACCTTGGAAACGGGCCGTGTTTAAAGAAGCGCATTTCGGGCTGCGGCGCAGGCAGCGAATACGTTGCCGTTACCCCAGAGGGCGATCTTTACCCCTGCCACCAGTTCGTGGGCGAGGAAGGCTACAAAATGGGAAGCGTCCTCACGGGCGAATTCGATACGAAAATGCAGCAAGGCTTTTTAGATTGCAACATCCTTACCAAGGAAGCGTGCAAGGCCTGCTGGGCAAAGTATTTTTGCAGCGGTGGCTGTGCGGCCAATGCTTACAAGTACAACGGCTCCATCTATGAGCCGCATCAAATGACCTGCGCGTTTGAAAAGAAGCGCGCCGAAAACGCCATGGCGATGTACGCCATGCGCAAGGAACTCGAAAGCGAATAAACCATAACGAAGCCGGAAGGGGAACGTGCTTGCTTTTCTTTGAGCGCCGCAAAACCGAGTTTTCCGAAGCCTCCGAACGCATTTTAGGCGTTTCGGAGCCGCTTCAAGCGCTTTTAAACGCGCGCGGGATTTACGGTGCGGCGGAGGCGGAAGCATTTTTAAACCCCTGTTCCTTCCCGCTTCACAGCCCCTATCTTTTAAACGATATGGAAAAGGCCGTAAGCCGCATCCGCCTCGCCATAGAAAAAAGCGAGCGCATCGCGGTGTACGGCGATTACGATGCCGATGGTGTGTGCGCTACGAGCATTCTTTTTCTTTGCCTCAAGGAGCTTGGTTCGGACGTAATGTACCACATCCCAAACCGCCACGCCGAGGGCTACGGCATGAACGAAGCGGCCGTAAAAAAGCTTTCGGATGAAGGCGTGAAGCTCATCGTCACCGTGGACAACGGCATCAAATCGCTTCTTGAAACGGAGCTTTCGTATTCGCTTGGCATGGAGGTGATCGTTACCGACCACCACCGCTGCGGCGAAAGCCTGCCAAACTGCGCCGCGCTCGTTTGCACGGCGGCACCAATGAACGGTTACCCAAATGTCGATCTTTGCGGTGCGGGCATCGCCTATAAGCTTGCGCAAGCGCTTATGGGGGATGCGGCAGAAAAATATCTGGCGCTTGCCGGGCTTGCGACGGTGGCGGATGTTGTGCCTCTTCTTGGCGAAAACCGTGCGCTTGTGGCGCGTACGCTTGCCGTGCTCAACAAGGGGCAGGGCCCCGTGG
Source organism: Christensenella sp. UBA7707 (assembly GCA_002482435.1). Classification (GTDB taxonomy): domain Bacteria; phylum Bacillota; class Clostridia; order Christensenellales; family CAG-138; genus UBA7707. The sequence continues at coordinate 4,509 of DLFZ01000009.1, read as the reverse complement.
GGCTTCAGGCGCTTTTAAAAGCAGCGAACGCGAAGCGCGTCAACGCCCATGCACTGGCGTTTCTGGCGGCACCGCGGCTCAACGCCGCAGGTAGGCTTGCGGATGCGTCGCTTGCTGTGGAACTTTTGACCTGCACCGGGCAGGAGGAAGATCGCGCGCAGGAACTCGCGCAAAAATTAAACGCCCTCAACGACAGACGCAAAAAGGAAGAACAGGGCATTTTGGAATCCGCCTACCAAATGGCGGATGGAAAAAACCTGACCGATGCTCGGGCGGTCGTTTTAAAAAGCGAAAGCTGGAACAGCGGCGTGGTAGGCATTGCGGCGGCGCGCGTCGCCGAGCGGTACTACCGGCCGGCGGTGCTTTTTTCTGAGAAAGACGGGCTTGTTACGGGGAGTGCGAGAAGCATCCCCGGCGTGGATCTTCACGCTGCGCTTAAGCGCTGCGAAAGCCTTTTTGAGCGCTTCGGCGGGCATGCGTACGCTGCGGGCGTTACCATGCGTGAGGAAAATTTCGAGGCGTTTTCGGAAGCGTTTGAACAGGCGCTTCGCGAAACCGCGGACGATTCCTTGTTTCTGCCCCGCAAAAGCTACGAGCTCGAGCTGCCGTTTTCCAAGGTGAACATGGCGCTTGCCGAGGAAATCGAAAGGCTTGAGCCGTTTGGCGAAGGAAACCCGGAGCCCCTTATCCGCACGGACGGCGTACGTGTCGTTAACCCAAAGCGCATCGGCTCGGAGGGAACGCATTTGAGCGCGAGCCTAGAAAACGAAGGGGTGTTTTTGAACGGGGTGGCGTTCGGCATGGGGGACAGGCTCTCTATGGTGCTCGACGCCGACAGAGTCGATCTTCTTTTTACCCCGAGAATCGACGATTTTTGGGGCGAACGGGCTGTAAAGCTTTACGTTTCCGAAATGCGGCCCTCTCCTGTAGCGGAGGTGGAACGCTATGCCGCCGCGCGCGGCGAGAAATTTATAGATGCATTCTCGCGCAATGTTTTGTATAATAATATGTGCGGCTTTCGGGCAACCGTCGTTTCGGACGCGTTTGAGACGGCGGCTTCCCTGACGGAACGCTCCTTTGCGGGGGTCGCGGTACTGTGCTTTACCCAGCGCGGTGCGGCGCGCTTTTTGCGGCTTGCGCGCGAGCGCAATTTGCTGCAAGCGTTTGATACGCGCTTTCACAGCAACGAGAAAAGTGCCTGCGCTTACCATACGCTTTTGCTTGCGCCCGTGCTTGACGAGCTCGACCTTTCACGCTTCCAAAACATCGTGGTGTACGACAACGCGATGAGCGGGGGCGTGCTTTCGCGGCTCAACGAGCTTGCGCCAGACGCGAAGCTTTCTGCTTCGCCGCCCGAGGCGCTCGATGCGCAAAGCCTCTTAAACGCGCTGATGTTTGACCGCGATTTTGTTGCGGACAACTTCCGAGCGCTCAAGGCTGCCGACCGCACGTTTTACAACCGCGCCGCCGCGCTCGACCATCTTTGCGCCGCCACCGGCGCGCTTCGGTGCCGCTGTGCGCTTGCGCTTAACGTGATGTGCGAGCTCGCGTTCGTTACCGAAAACAAAAAAGGAAACCTCGTGTTCGAACCTGCCGCCGCGCGGCGCGAGCTTTCGGAGAGCGAAACGTTTCGGGCCGTAGAAGCCCTTTTACAAAACCACGAAACATATGCCCTCAAATTAAAGGAGGAAATGCAGCATGGAGCTTAAGGAGCTTAAGGATACCATCCGAAATATACCCGATTTTCCGCAGAAGGGGATTTTGTTCCGCGACATTACAACCTTACTCAAAGACGCGGATGCTTACCATGAACTCATCGAGCGGATTGTGAAGAGCCTTGATGGCATTCAGGTGGACCTTGTGGTCGGACCGGAGGCCCGCGGTTTCGTGATTGGCTCCGCGCTCGCGTACGCACTTCGCGCGGGTTTTGTGCTTGCGAGGAAGCCCGGCAAGCTTCCTTGTAAAACCAACCGCTACGAGTACGGCCTCGAATATGGCTCCGACGTGCTCGAAATTCACGCAGACGCCATTCTCCCCGGTCAGAAGGTTGTGTTTGTGGACGATCTTTTGGCGACCGGCGGCACGGCGCTTGCGACCATCCGCCTTGTGGAGCAGGCGGGCGGCGAGGTTGTTGCGGCGCGTTTCGCCATAGAGCTTAGCGAGCTCAACGGCCGCGAAGTGCTTCAAGGCTACAACATCGATACCGTGGTGGTGTTTTAAACAACCGAATTTTGCGGCGCGGATCGAAGCATGGTGCCACCGCGCCGTTTCCTATTGTGGGGCATCTATTATAGATTGCTGAAAAGCCGAAAAGCGTCCCACACACCGTCGCACCCTTGAAAGCCGCGGCACCCAAACCATCAATCCGTGTTTTCTGACGACATGTGCGTCAGAAAACACACCTTGCATGGTTTGCCGCCCGAAACGCGGAGCGTTTCAGGCAAACCGTGGAAACCTCGCAAATATGGCATAGCCATGTTTGCGAAAACGCCAAACCGTGGGAATCTCGCGAATATGGCGTAGCCATGTTTGCGAAAGCGCGAAGCGCGCTGAAAGGAGGTGAGCGCATGGATCAGCTCATCGAGGCCTGCAAAGGCAAGTTTACGCAGCCCGAAATGGAGCTTTTGCAAAAAGCTGTTGATTTTACGGGCAAAGTTCACGCAAAGCAGCTGAGGGAATCCGGCGAGCCTTACTACGTACATCCTGAGGCCGTTGCGCTCATGCTTCTTGAAATGGGGATGGACAGCCATACCGTAATCGCGGGGCTTCTTCACGA
>DLFZ01000009.1:0-1624 GCA_002482435.1 Christensenella sp. UBA7707 | reverse complement strand
GGAAGATGATGCTCGCCATCGCAAACGACGTGCGCGTGGTGATCATCAAACTCACCGACCGATTGCACAACATGCGCACGCTCGGATACTGCTGCACCGAAAAACGCCAGAGAAAGGCAAAGGAAACACTCGAGGTTTATGCAAGCCTCGCGCACCGCTTCGGTATGGGCGCGATGAAGTGCGAGCTTGAGGACCTCTCTTTTCAATACATCTGGCCGGAGGAATACGAAAAGCTCAAGGCGGCCATTGAGCCGCACCAGCGTGAGCGCATGCAAACGCTCAACACCGCCATCGAAGCCATTTCCGGGCACTTGAAAGAAGCGGGTATTCAGGCGCAGATTTCCGGGCGCCCGAAGCACCTTTACAGCATCTACAAAAAGCTGATTCGCCAAAACAAGCAGCTTGATGAAATTTACGACCTCATCGCCGTGCGCGTAATCGTCAACACCGTGAGCGACTGCTACGCGGCTTTGGGCGTTATTCACTCGCTGTGGAAGCCGGTTCCCGGCAGGTTCAAAGATTACATCGCGATGCCCAAAACAAATATGTACCGTTCGCTCCACACCACGCTTTTCAGCGACGGTGGCATGCCCTTTGAGGTGCAAATCCGCACCACCGAAATGCACCGTACGGCGGAATTCGGTATCGCGGCGCACTGGATGTACAAAGAAGGCCGCGCCAACCAAAGCGAGCTCGACAGCAAGCTTGCGTGGCTCCGCGAGGCGCTCGACCTTGAAAACTACGCCGACAGCACGCGCGAATTTGCCGAAACCCTACGTAAGGATTTCTTTGGCGATTATGTGTATGTGCTTACGCCGCGCGGCGAGATTGTGGATCTTGTTACGGGCTCCACCCCGCTCGATTTTGCCTACCGCATCCATACCAACGTCGGCAACCGCGCACAGCACGCCAAGGTCAACGGTGCCATCGTGCGGCTTGACTATAAGCTGAAAAACAACGATGTGGTGGAAATCGTTACCGCGCCAAACGCTTCTCCTAGCCGCGACTGGCTTAAAATCGTAAAAACCCAGCAGGCCAAGGCGAAAATACGCCAGTGGTTCAAAAAAGCCAACCGTGAGGAAAACATTCAGCGCGGCAAGGAAATGCTAACAGAAGCCGCGAAGCGCCAGGGCATACAGCTTAGCGAGGTCACCAAAAACGAGTATTTTGGCGACATCCTTAAGCGTTTCAATATGGACGATACCGACGATGTGTACGCCGCCATCGGCTACGGCGGCATCACAACCGGCCAGGTGCTCCAAAAGCTTGTGGAACAGCACAAAAAGGAGGAGCGCCGCGCTGCGCTTCTTGAAAGGCTTGAGCACAAGGACGAGCAAAAGTCTGACCGTGCCAGCCATTCGCGCGGCATTGTGGTGAAGGGCGAGCCGAACATGGTGGTTCGTTTTGCACATTGCTGCAGCCCCCTCCCGGGGGATAAAATCATCGGCTACGTTACGCGCGGCAGGGGCGTTTCCATCCACCGGGCGGATTGTACCAACGTTGGGGAGCTTTTGCTCGACGAGGGGCGCATCATCGACGTGGAATGGGCGCAGGACGCAAAGTCCTCCTACATGGCGACCATTCAGCTCATAGCAAATGAGCGGCCGGGCGTTTTGATGGATGT
>DLFZ01000227.1:10934-19045 GCA_002482435.1 Christensenella sp. UBA7707 | reverse complement strand
CGTATGAGTGAGCTTTTGATGCCTGCCGTGAGCATTGCAGCACTCGGCATGATCGAGAGCCTGCTCTGCGGTGCCGCCGCGGGCCGCATGAAGGGCGAAAAGCTCAACGCGGGCGCGGAGCTTATGTCGCAGGGCATCGGCAACCTTATCATGCCATTTTTTGGCGGCGTGCCCGCAACGGCTGCCATCGCCCGCACAAGCGTTGCGGTGAAGGCGGGCGGGCAAACGCGTCTAACAAGCATCATCCACTCCGCGGTGCTTCTGCTCTCCATGTTTGCGCTTGGCGGCATCATGTCAAAAATCCCGCTTTGCGCACTCGCTGGCGTGCTTATGGTAACCGCGTGGCGCATGAACGAGTGGCATGCCATCAAGGATATTTTCAGAAAGCGCTTCAAAAGCGCCATGCTGCAATTTGGGGTTACCATGGCGTGTACGGTGGTGTTCGACCTCACCGTGGCAATCGTGATTGGCGTTTTGTTCTCGCTTTTCACGTTTGTGGTCAAGGTTTCGCAAATGGAAGTTACCGTGAGCGACATCGTGCCAGAAAAGCTCCCCGTGGAATGTGCCTGTATGACGGGCATTCAGGATACAGCAGTCGTGTATGTGAGCGGGCCTCTTTATTTCGGCTCCATCCGCAGGCTTGAGGACTGTTTGAAGGAGCTTGAGGGCAAGCGCCGCATCGTTTTTTCCATGCGGGGCGTGCCGCTTGCGGATATCAGCGCCGTGCAGGCTGTAACCGACCTTTGCAAGGGCATGATGGACGGCGGCGCGGAGGTTTACTTTACAAGCCTTCAACCTGGTGTGGAGCGCATGTTTGAAAGGTGCGGCCTCAAGCACGCCGTGGGTGCGGACCGCTTTTACTGGAGTACCGATCAGGCATTCAAGAGCATGGCGGAGCTGCCGGAAATGGAATAGATAACAGAACGGAGCGTGAGAAATCCATGGAGTCCATCGTTGTTTCCGTGCGCGAAAATCCTAGGTATCTGTCCCTTGCGGTCAATTACTTCTCCGAAAAATGGGGCATCGACGCTCGCGTGTATGAAAACTGCATTTCCCACAGCCTCGATACACAAAGCCCGCTCCCGCGCTGGTACCTTTTGATGCGGCAGGATACGATTATCGGCAGTTACGGGTTGATTGCGAACGACTTTATCAGCCGGCAGGATCTGTGGCCGTGGCTATGTGCGCTGTACGTTGAGGAGAGCGAACGAAACAAGGGATTTGGCGGCATGCTCCTTTTACACGGCAGGCATGAGGCGAAGAAGCTCGGCTTTGAAAAGCTCTACCTTTCCACCGACCATACGGGCTACTACGAAAGGTATGGCTGGACCTTTTTGGAAACCGCCTATGGGCCGTTTGGTGAATCCCGCGTTTACGAAGCGGACGCGCTTATTTGAGTGCCTTATCNNGGTGAATCCCGCGTTTACGAGGCAGATGCGCTTTTGTGAGTGCCTTATCCCCCCGCCCCGCATTGCGCGGCGTGGAGATTTTTCGTATACTGAACAAGAAGAACCGCCAAAAGGGTGAAGCACATGGCAAAAAAACACGACCATCCGCAGGATGCGGCGCACGTGCATCCGCACCGCCACATCCATTCAGATGAGGAAAAGAAAGCGCTCATCAACAGGCTTGCGCGCATTACCGGCCATATCGAGTCCATCCGCCGTATGATTGAGGAAGACCGCGATTGCAGCGAGGTGCTGGTGCAGCTTGCCGCCGTGCGGAGCGCCGTGAACAGCGCGGGCAAGGCGCTGTTGCAAAACCACATCGAGCAATGTCTTGTGGACGCTGTACGGCACGACGACATGGAGAGCATTCACGAGCTCAACAAATCCATCGAGCAGTTTATCAAATAGCGGTAAGTCGCGAAAAGTTGCAAAGAAAAAGCCCGCCGGATTCTTCTCGGCGGGCTTTCTAATTTTCTTGCCGGGGTTATAGCGCCGTGCCTGAAAGTGCGTAGCAGCTTTCCGTGTCGATTTTTAAATCGATGCGGAACAACCCTTCAAAAGCGAGCGCTTCCTCGTCGCAGGGACGAAGGGGAACGGAAACGTGAACCGCCTCGCCCTGATTGTGATGGGCGTTGATCATTTCGCGCCCGCGCCCGTGCACAATCAAAAACCTATCGCCCTTTTCAAGCAAAGCGTGCAGTTTTTTTGCAAACAGCTTCTTGTCGATGAAATGCGGGTAGGCGTTGTACGCTACCGCGAAGTCGTAGCGGCAGGCGGGGGAAAACCCATAAAAATCCACGGCAAACACTTCAATGCGCAAATCGTCCGCTTTTTTACGTGCGAGCTTTACCATTTCATCGGAAAGGTCAATGCCGTGCACAAGCTCTGGATTGCTTTCCAAAAGCAGTGGAAAAAGCACACCCGTGCCGCAGGCAATGTCGAGGATGCGCATGTCTTTCGTTAAGCCCGCGGCGCTTAAGATGCCGCGCAGCAGCGCAGTGTTGTCGGCATGCCCGCGCGCGTCCCAGTGCGCGGCGCGCTCATCGAAAAAGCATTTCATTCGTTCCGTTTGTGTCATAAAAACACACCTCCGCCTTCGTTCGACGCGGGAACTTCTTTATTTGCGCACGATGGGGTCTGCGAGCTTCAGCTTTTCAAGCGCGAACACCAAAGCCGGAATGAACACGATCTGGATGGCGATTCCGGGGAGCGCCGTAGCGAACGACGCGGTCAGAAACGCCTCAAAACCGTACGGTGCGCCGATGATGCCGAAAAGCACCGCGTTTGCAAGGCCCGAAACAGCACGGCCAGCAAGCATGGCGGCGAGCAAGGAAACGTAGAGATTCCATTTAAAGTTCCTGTAAAAAAGCCCCGTCAGCGCGCCGTAGGCGCAAAGCTCCAGCGACATGGAAACAGCTACGGGGAAAAGCGGCGGCATGCCCGTAACCGCCGAGGAAAGAAACGGGACGATGAGCCCGCACGCTGCGCCCCAAGGAACCCCGCAAAGAAGCCCGCAAAGAAGCACAGGAATGTGCATGGGAAGAAGCACCGTGCCCGCACCAAGCACGTGGAAGAGCATGGGCAGAAGCACGCCGAGCGCGACCATAAGCGCCGCGATCACCAATTTTTTAACATTTGTACGCATAAAACCTCCCTGAAAAAACCTGTATCAAGTATAACGGCGTTTTTCTGCGCCCGCAAGCCGCAGGGGGGGATAAAAAGACAGATGCGTCAGTCTTCGTAAATTTCCCTTGCGCCCTCGATGGCCTCGCCGACAGATTGCTCTACGCAACGCACAGCGCCCTCCGCATCGCGTGATTGAATAAAGTCGTTGAGGCGTTTTGCATTGCCGGATAGGGAACCCACGCCGTGTTTTCGCGCAAATCTCGCCCAAAGGCTTGAAATTGGCGCACGAAAGGAATGATAAATGAGCGGTGCAAGCGTGTTGCCGCTCACGAGCGCAAGCTCGTGGTAGTACAAAAACGCCGCCTGTGCCGTTTCCTCGGGCGTAACTGCGGCGTCAAACGCCTTGAGCCGTTCGCAAAGCGTTAAAAGATCCGCCTCGGAGGCGTTTTGCGCCGCAAGCTCCGCTGAAAGCCTGTCGAGCACGAGCTTGATCTGCAAAATCGAACGTACTTCATCGCGCCGCAGCCGTCCGCCGTTGTATTTCATAATGGAAAGCAGTGTGTCCGCCGTACCTTTGCGGCGGTAATCCGCCACGAACGCGCCGACGCGCGGGCGTATTTCCACAAATCCCTTGGCTTCCATTTCGCTCAAACCTGCATTTACAACCGCCCGGCTCACCTGCATATCCCGCGCGAGCTCGCGCTCGGGCGGGAGTTTTGTTCCGATGGGGAGCCGGCCGGAAAGAACCATTGCTTCGAGCTCCTGTACAAAAAGTTCCTTAAGCGAAGGTGCACTCAGCTTTGGAAACTGCATATCAAAATCCTCCTAACCATTGGTTCAGCCACATACCAAAAACATTTTATCATGTCATTTGTGCCATTTCAACCCGTTTGTAAAAACGGAAAAGTAGAAAACCAGCCAAGTTTTCCGTTTCAATTGACGAATAAATCACAAAGTGTTACACTATAAAAAGCTCTGGTTCAACCAATTCTATTCACCGTGCCAATCGCGCGGCGCCGTCGGCAAAACAGCAGCAACATATTTGGGTTTTATAGGGCGTTTTGCCGAGGCAAAACAAGTATTTGGGAGGTTTTGAGGCATGTTTTTGTTTGAGGCGATTCCTTGGTACACCTGGCTGATGTTTCTTGCCGTTACGGCGGGGCTGATCCTTCTCAACGAGTTTTCCCGCATCAACAAGTGGACGGCGCTTTTCTGCTTTGCGCTTTTGCCGCTGGCGCTCACCATTTTTGTGTGGCCCAATACCGCCGGTGCGAACTCAAGCACCGGAACGTGGTTCCACTGGGTCAAGGTATATTCGGCGCTTGCGGGCTGCCTGGGCTTCCTTCTCATCCGTATGTCCAAAAAAGTGGAACAGAGCAAGTTCCGCGTCATTTTCCCGCCCCTTATCCTTGCCATCAACATTTTAGAGGCCTGCGTGCGCGATTTCCAATGCTTCAGCCTCAACGGCATCGTGGATGGCGTGATGATGGTAGGCGGCCCGTGGAACATCATGAACGGCATTGCCGGCATTTTGAACATCGTTACCATTACGGGCTGCATGGGTATCTATGTAAGCTCCGATAAGCGGCGCGACATGATGTGGCCGGATATGCTGTGGTTCTGGGTCATCGCTTATGATATTTGGAATTTTGCCTACGTGTACAACTGCGTGTCCGATCATTCTTTCTATGCGGGCGCGGCGCTTCTCATCGCTCCTACGCTGGCCGCGTTTTTCATCAAGAAGGGCGCGTGGCTCCAGCACAGGGCGCATACCCTTGCGTTTTGGATGATGTTTACGATGGCGTACCCCACCTTTGTGGACGATACCATCTTTGCCGTCAAGGCGAGCCACGACCCCGTAGCCCTTTTCACCGTAAGCGCGCTTGCGCTTGCTGCCAACATCGCCGTGCTCGTGTATGCGGTGTATCGCATCGTAAAATACAAGCGCAACCCGCTTAAGCAGGAAATCTACACGAACTTGAAGGTATACGCAGAGGTTGCGGCGAAATAACAGCCATCAAGCTTTCTAAATCTTAGGCCGCGTGAGCGCCCGCTTTTTAAAAAGCGCACGCTTGCGCGGTTGCGCAAGAAACCGCAACAAGGAGAAACCAATGGAAAACTTCAAGATCCTCAACATCAAACAAAGCGTGTTTGAAAACAACGACCGCGATGCCGACAAACTCCGCGAGGAGCTCAAAGGGAAGGGCGTTTACCTTCTGAACCTCATGTCGTCACCCGGCGCGGGAAAAACCACCACGCTTACAAAAACCATCAACGCCTTAAAAGACGATTTTCGCATCGGCGTAATGGAGGCGGACATCGATTCCGACGTGGATGCGCGCACCATTTCACAAACAGGTGCGCGGGTGATCCAACTTCATACGGGCGGCATGTGCCACCTCGACGCAGACATGACGAGGCAGGGTCTTTATGGCCTGTCGACCGACGAACTCGATTTGATCTTCTTGGAAAACGTGGGCAACCTCGTTTGTCCCGCTGAGTTCGACACAGGCGCAACCAAAAACGCCATGATCTTGAGCGTGCCCGAAGGGGACGACAAGCCCCTCAAGTACCCGCTGATGTTCACCATCTGCGACGCGCTCCTTATCAATAAAATCGACGCCGCGCCGTTTTTCAACTTCGATTTTGAAGCGTGCGCCGCGCGCGCCAAAAAGCTCAACCCCAACATCAAAATCTTCCCCGTTTCCGCAAAGACGGGCGAGGGGATGGAAGCCTTTTACGCATGGCTTCGCGGCGAGGTTTCACAATACCGTGCCGCCATCGGAAAATAACGGAGGAAAACTATGAAAAGCTTGACAAAAATGTGGTTTCCTGAGGGCTATCAGTGTAAATACAACGAAAAGGTGATGGCGCTCGCAAATATGCTCGGCCGTAAAAAGCCCGGCAAGGGCTATGCTTGGGACGATCCGGAATACGTCATTTTGGAAGCTGGCGTTGATGATGAGATGGCCGAAATCGGCCTTGCCATGGGCTATTTTACAAGGCGCACGGCGGCTGAAGTTGCAGCCATTACGGGCAAGTCCGAGAAATACTGCCACGAACAGATGATGAAGCTCGCCCAGTACGGCACCTGCTTTGTGAACGTCATCAATGGCGTTGACACTTTTTGGCATGCCGAAAGCTGGATACCGGGCATCATGGAAATGATCGTCAACAACCTCGACAACGTGGAAAAGTATCCCGTTGTGGCCTACGCCATGGAGGCGTACGGGCGCGTGCGCGGGCCTTTTAGCGCCGGTATGTTCCCGCCGGGCATCGGGCTGATGCGCGTGATCCCCATCGAGTCGGCGATCGAAGGCAACACCCACCGCGCAAGCTACGAGGAGGTTTCCACCTATCTCAACCAAAACACGGTGTTCTCCTGCTCACCCTGCTCCTGCCGTACCGACCGCGAGGTCATGGGCGAGGGCTGCGGCCATTTGAAAGAGGATATGTGCATTCAACTGGGCGCCGGGGCTGAGTATTATATCCGTACGGGCCGCGCTCGCGCCATCACGCGCGAGGAGGCGTTTGACATCATCCGCCGCGCGGAGGAAAACGGCCTCATGCATCAAATCCCCAACATCGACGGTTCGGGGAAAACCCACGCCATCTGCAATTGCTGCGGCTGCGGCTGCTTGTCGCTTCGCACGGGTGCAATGTACAAAAACACCGACATGCTGCGCTCCAACTATGTATCCCGCGTGGATAAGGAAAAATGCGTGGCCTGCGGGCAATGCGTGGAAAACTGCCCCACCAATGCGCTCAAGCTTGGGCAGAAGCTCTGTTCACGCGGCCCGGTAACAGAGGACATTACAACCCGTTACACCCCGCGTGACAACGAATGGGTGCAGAAGGATTGGAACGCCGATTACCGCATCAACCGCGAGGAAGTGGTGGATACGGGTACCGCTCCTTGCAAAACCAACTGCCCCGCGCATATCGCAGTGCAGGGATACATTAAACTTGCGGCGCAGGGAAGATACGCGGAAGCCCTTGAGCTTATCAAAATGGAAAACCCGTTCCCTGCGGTGTGTGGCCGCGTTTGCAACCGCCGCTGCGAAGATGCCTGCACGCGCGGTAATTTGGATGAACCCATCGCCATCGACGAGATCAAAAAGTTCATCGCCGAGCAGGATTTGAACAAAAACACGCGCGTCATCCCGAAAAAACGCCACGATTACAGCGATAAGAAGATTGCCGTTGTAGGAGCTGGCCCTGCGGGGCTCTCTTGCGCGTACTATCTGGCAATCGACGGTTACGATGTTACTGTGTTTGAAAAGCAGCAGCGTCTTGGCGGCATGCTTACGCTTGGCATTCCGTCGTTCGTGCTTGAAAAGAACGTGGTGGATGCGGAAATCGATGTACTTCGAGAGCTTGGCGTAACCTTCAAAACCGGAGTTGAGGTCGGCAAGGACGTTACGCTTGACGAGTTGCGTGAACAGGGCTACAAGGCATTCTACCTCGCCGTCGGTGCGCAGAAGGGTCGTAGTCTTAACCTTCCTGGCGAGGATGCTCAGGGTGTTATGTCCGGCGTGGAGTTTTTAAGAAACGTCAACCTTTCTGAGGAGAGGCTTTTAAACGGAAAGGTTATTGTGATCGGCGGCGGCAACGTGGCCATCGACGTGGCGCGCTGCGCCGTGCGAAGCGGCGGCGAACAGGTTTCCATGTACTGCCTTGAAAAGCCGGAGGAAATGCCTGCGCTCCCCGAGGAAATCGAGCTTGCGCACAGCGAGGGCATCTCCGTTTGCAACGGCTGGGGCCCCAAGCGCATCGTCACGGAAAACGGTAAGGTGACGGGCGTTGAGTTCAAGCGCTGCGTTTCGGTTTTCGACGCGCAGGGGCGCTTCTCGCCGCAGTACGATGAAAACGATACTTTTGTTGCGGATGCGCAATGGGTCGTTCTTTCGGTTGGGCAGAGCATAGAGTGGGGCGAGCTTCTTAGCGGCAGCAAGGCCGTTTTGAACCGCAACAACACCCTTCAGGTGGACGATTGGACGTACCAAACTGCCCAACCCGACGTATTTGCGGGCGGTG
>DLFZ01000227.1:383-10919 GCA_002482435.1 Christensenella sp. UBA7707 | reverse complement strand
TTTGCCATCGACGCCATCGCGGCGGGCAAGCAGGCTGCTATCTCCATTCACCGCTTTGTACAACCCGGCCAGGATCTGCGCTTTGGGCGGAGCCGCCGCGCCTTCATCGAACTCGACAAATCCGCCGCCATCCTTGAAAGCTACGATAACACGCCCCGTCAGCGCGTTGGCGCGGTAGACGGGGAAAAGGCCAAAACCAGCTTCCGTGATATGCGAAAAACCTTCACCGAGGAGCAAATGAAAAAGGAAAGCGAACGCTGCCTCGGCTGCGGCGCCACGGTGGTGGACGAATACATGTGCGTAGGCTGCGGCATGTGCGTTACCAAGTGCAAATTTGACGCGATAAGCCTTGAGCGCGTATACAACGGTGCGGGGGTCGAGTTCCTTTCGATCAAAAAAGCCATTACGCCGCATGTGCTCAAGCGCAAAGTCAAGATCGCCGTCAAAAAGGCAAAGAACCTCTTTGTGAAGGCAAAATAAGCACGGAAACGCGGTGAGAGGTATGCACGAGCTTGGCGTTGTGCTCGAGGTCGTAAAAACAGTTGAAAAAATTTATGAGGAGCGGCACCTTTCAAAAATCGATACGCTGGTACTGCAAATTGGCGAACTTTCCTCTATGATTCCAAAATATGTGGAGGCATGCTATCCAGCCGCGGTGGATGGCACCGTTTTAGAGAACACGCACCTTGTAATTGAGGTCTTACCCGGCAACGGCTTTTGCACAAGCTGCAAAAAGGTGTTCAACGTACTTCAAAACAAGGGAAAATGCCCTTGCTGCGGCACAAACAAGTTTGACCTTTTAGGCGGCAGGGAGTTTTTCATCAAAGAAATTGTGGCGTGCTAACCGCCGAACACAAAAGCGCTTTCCCCTTGGGGAAAGCGCTTTTTGTATGCGCGCTTGAGGGAGCGCATCACGTTGAAACGTGTCGATTGATGTGGTAAGATGAGCCATCTGCCTTTCTGTCTCGTTCACACAATTCCGCAAAAGCGCCTATGTGCGCATGGAGGAGATCATGACGCTCAATAAAATGGCACGCGTTATACTGCCCTTGCTCTCGGTGTTTGCGGCGGCCGTTTTTTTGGTTGCGCCCGCGCTGAACGGTTACGCGGTTCGCGCGCAATCGGGCGTTTTGGATCTTCGCGGCTGGGATGCGCAGCGCGCGTTTGCCATTGCCGGGGAATGGCGGTGCTACGACGGACGGTTGCTTTCGCCCGCGCAGGCGAAAAGCGGTCAATACGCCTCTTCTTTCGTGCATTTGCCTGCAACATGGAGTGGGGATGGCGCAAATACATATTGCCTGCAAATCGACGGCGCGTCGGAAGACGCGCGTTACGGGCTTCGCCTACAGGGGCAGACTGGGGCTTACCGTCTTTTTGTGCAGGATGAGCTGATTGCTGTGTGTGGTGAACTTGAGGACACGGCGTCTGCGCCGTCGGGCGAATACCGCCCGCAGACGGTCGCTTTTGCTGCACCGTCGCAAAGCTTTACGCTTACGCTTCAGGTTCAAAACAATATTTACCCGTTTTCGGGAGCAACGGACCCGGTGCTTTTCGGTACGGAACGACAGCTTGCGGAGGCTGAAAGCCTTCTTATGTGGCTCACTGCCGTTTCCGTGGCGGGCGTTGCGCTGGCAGTGGCATATTTTTTGGCATTTTTTGCGGGAAAAGGCGCCGAACGATCCTTTTTGGCCATGTGCGCACTTTGCTTCACGGCGGTTTTACGCCTGCTCATCATCGGTGACGCGGCACTGAGCGGGCTTTTTCCTGCACTTACTCTGGAATGGTTTACAAAGCTTGATTTTCTGAGCATGCTTTTTGCGCAGCTTTTCTTAGCGATGTTTTTGCGCGGCGCATACGATGCATGTATGCCGCGTTTTGCCGTCGCGGTGCTTTTGTGCTATACCCTTGCTGTGGCACTGCTTGTAGCGGTTTTGCCTCTTGCGGCGTTCGTGACTTTTTCTCCCTGGCTCAACGCGGTGCTCCTTGGGGTGCTTACGTTTTGCGCTTGTGCGCTTGCGCGCGCCGCTTGGCGCGCGGAGGATGGTGCGCCTGTGCTGTTTTTCGCGGTGCTGATGTTGCTTGCGATGGTGCTTTATAAGCTTTTTATTCCGGACGGCGCGCTTTTTGCATACCTTGCGAAAATCACCGCCTCCGAATACCTTCTTGTGGTCTTTGCGCAGATTGGGGTTATGGCGAAGCGCTACCGAAGCGCGCAGGCGCTAGAGACCGCCTATCTCCGGGGGCAGATCCGGCCACACTTTGTCAACAACGCGCTTACTGCCATCATTTCCGTTTCGAGAGAGGAGCCTGAAAAGGCGCGCGAACTTCTTGCGGACTTCAGTGTTTACCTGCGCGGGTTTTATGAAAACGACCGTTTGGAGGCCGTGCCTCTTTCGCGTGAACTTGAGCTTGTTCGCGCTTATGCGGCGCTCGAGCAGGCGCGCTTTGGAGAAAAGCTGCGTGTACATTATAGCGTGGAAAAGGAGCTTGTGCTTCTGCCGCCTTTGACGCTCCAACCGTTGGTGGAAAACGCGTTTGTACACGGTCTTCGCCCCAAAAAAGAGGGGGGAACCGTCACGGTTTATGCCAAAAGCCTAAAAAAGGGATGGATGCGCATCGGTGTGCGCGATGATGGTGTGGGCTGCGAGCCTGAAAAGCTCGTGCGCGGCGTTGCGCTAGAAAACATCGACCGCCGTTTGCGCAAGCTTTATAGAACCTCGCTTGTGTTTGCTGCAGCGCAAGGCGGAGGCTGCGAGGTCTATTTCGAAATCCCCAGCACGGAAAAAGAAAGAAAAAAGGGAAAGGGGAAGCCGCATGAAGGTTTGGCTCATTGACGACGAACCGCCCGCCCTGAAGGAAATCGCTTACCTGCTTTCCCGCTATAAAGAGGCGGAGATCATCGGCGCCGATACCACTCCCGTGGAGGCGCTTACAAAAATGCGGCGAAATCCGCCCGACGCCGTATTTCTCGATATTGACATGCCGGAGCTTAGCGGCCTTGAAGCGGCGCTTTGTATCCGCGATGCCGTGCCGCATGCGCTTGTGATCTTTGTGAGTGCGCATCCGCAGTATGCGCTCGAAGCGTATGATACGCATCCGGAGGATTTTCTTCTCAAACCCGTGCGACCGGAGCGGCTTCAAAGCTGCATGACACACTTGAAAACGCGGCTCCCGCAAGCGCCGTATACAACAAGCGCACCGATAGCGATACGCTGCTTCGGGGCGTTTCGCATCGGCGCACCGATTGAGGTCAAATGGGAAACGCGCCGTGTGCGCGAGCTTTTTTTGTATCTGATCGACCGCTGTGGCGCGCCTGCTTCCAACCAAGAATTGGCGGAAGCCCTTTTTGGCGAACCCAGCGACAAAAAAACGCTCCATAACCTTTGCATGACGATTTATCGGCTCAAGAGCCTTCTTTATCAGATGGATCCTACGCAAACGCTTTTACGGCTCACGGAGCAAAACGCGCTCGTCCTTGCGCCCGGCATTTGTGATTTTTCGGATTTTATGCGGTTTGCCCGAGCCAACGCGGTTGTCTGCGCAGGCAATGCTTCTGAGGCCGCACGGGTGCTTGGGCTGTGCGAAGGGCCGTACCTAGATGGCATGGGTTTTGATTGGGCGGCAGAGAGCGCGCGTGAAACGGAAGCGGAATACGAGCGAATTGCGCTGGGGTTGAGCGATTGGTATCAGGCAAGTGCGCGCGCGGCGGAGGCGGAGAGAACGCTTGACACGCTTGTGCAGCGTGGCGCGTTTTGCGAAGAGGCACATTTAAAATTAATGGAGCTTGCGCTGGCAAAAAACGACCGCGAAGGCTTTTTGGCGCGTTACCTTCAATATGCCCGTATGCTTAAAAGTGAGCTTGGCCAAAGGCCATCCGGCAGACTGCGGGAGGCTTACGAGCGGCTCAAATAAAAAACCACTTGGAAAAGCCATGCGGCGCAAAAGTGCGCCGCTTTCGCTTTTTGTGATATTTTGTGATGAGCGCGTGCTATGATGCTTCAAATCGGAAAAGGCCAAAGCGAGTTTTGCGGCGGCAAACAGGATGAGGAGGAGCAGTATGACGCGCAAGGGCTTAGCAATATTTTTAGCGGTGATGATGGCGGCGTTTCTTGTACCGTATACGAGGGCATCGGCAGAGGGGGCTTTGGTCATTACCATTACCTCGCATACGGCAGGGCAGCTTGAAGCGGAGGTGGACGCTCAAAAGGGTAGCAGCGCGTATGCTGACATCACCGGGCTTATTGTTACGGGCGGTACGCTCAACAATACCGATAGGGCTTTCCTGTATACAAGCGGAATGAGCGCCAACCTTGAAACCATAGACTGGACGGCAACAAGCCTTGATTATTCGGGAGAAGCGGTGGGGGGGCACCTGAGTGCGGCTGGCCCAAACGACCTTCCCGCCTATGCGTTTGGCAACTGGTACAAACTCACTTCGGCAAAGCTGCCGGACGGCATTACGAAAATAACCGCATGGGCGTTCAACAACTGTCAGGAATTGACCTCAGTTACGCTGCCATCCGCTTTGCGTATAATTGAGTTTAATGTGTTTTACAATAGCAGCAAGCTTACCGCCATTTCCCTTCCCGCCAACCCCGTGGGGTTCATTTGCCATCCGAACGCGTTTACTGGCATTGCTTCCGATGCGGCGCTATATGTAACAGCAGGCACGCAAAGCGCATGGGACGCAATGGATATTGGTGCAACAGACGGGAAGCTTTACGGTGTGCGCATTGAAAACCTTGCGCCTCAGTTCCTCAACGTAACTGCACAGCGAACCTCCGAAACCTCTGCCGCGGTAACTTTTTATTCTTCGGAAGCGGGAACGTGCTATTATGCGGTCGTAGAAGCGGGCGCGGCTGCACCTATGATCAATACATCTACCGGCGGCGCTGCAATCAGCGGCACGCAAAAAAATACCGTTGTCATCGAAGGGCTTCTGAAGGGCAAGGCTTACGATGTGTATCTTGCAGCAAAAGACACGCTGGGGAATGTTACCGATTCGCCTACAAAGGTTGAAATTGAAACCTATGTGGCACCTGTGGATGTGGTGATCGAAAACCACAAGGCGGGCGCGCTTGAAAGCGAGTTAAACGCGGCTTTGGCGGCGCTTGGCGTTTCCGGCCGCTACGACAAAATAAGAAGCCTTACCATACGGAGCGGAAACATTGGTAGTGACGACTGGGAAGTATTCTGGAACGACGCGATGGCTGCGGCGGTCGAACGCCTCGACCTTTCGGGTACAACGATAACCGAGCTTCCAAGCTATGCGTTTTGGAGCTATACCTTCCGCGAGGTTTTGTTGCCTGCAACGCTTGAAAGCATTGGCGAAGCGGCGTTTTACGGTTGCACAGCCCTTGTGAAACTCAACCTACCCGCCGCTGTACCGCCTATCGTAGGGAGCGCCGCGTTTGACGATATTCCTTCGGGCGCAAGTGTGCTCGTGCCCAAAGAGAGTAAGGCTCTCTACCTTTTGGCAAACGATGGTAACGCGGCGGATGCTTTCTGGTACGGGTTTTTGGTGATAACGGAAGAGGAAGGAACGTTGGTATCTCCCTCCGTAGGCGGTGCATCGGCAAACGTAGCTGAAACGAGCGCGGCGCTTTCGGCAGCGGCTTTTTCGGGTACATATGCCATTGACGAGCGCGGTTTTGTGTACGGTACGGGTGAGAACCCGATCGTTGGAGCCAAAGGTTATTTGAAAGTGGCGGCGGGGAGCGGGGCAGGAAGCTATACCGTCAACGTTTCGGGGCTTTTATCAAACACAAAATACCATGCGCGCGCCTATGTGATAAGCGGCGGCTCTGTGTATTACGGGAATGTGTTCGCCTTTACAACGGGCGCTGGTACAAACGTACCAAACACCGGTTCGCAAGAAGGCGCATTTGGCTTTGTTGCTGCGGCGGGAGCGGTGCTCCTGTTTGCTTGCTCCGGCGTGCTACACTTTGCTAAACAAAAAAGCGGAAAGCGCGAAAAATAAAGGGACATAGCAACATAGAAAAAGCGATTGCGGGGTAGGGCTTGGCATATGCCGAATCCTACCCCGCATTCGTTATATTTCATTTATAGCAAGCGCGCCGATTTAAACCAAGCGCAAAAGCGTCACGCGGAATTACACTCATCCGAGTGCGCGCTGCTTCACGATTTTTCGTATGCTATCGGCGGATAAATAAAACTGTTTGGCAAGCTCACAAACGGCTGCGCCGTCTCGATAGCTCTGCATAATCTGGCGGTTGCGCGCTTCGTAACGCGCACGCGAACCGTTCACCTCGCCCCAGGCAGCTTTGCTTTCGCCACTGGGTACATAAATAAGTTCGCCTGCGCAATATTTTTGAAGTTCGGCCAACAGCGCCTCGGGCAATACTGCCTCTGCGTTGCGATATTTCATGCAATCTCCTTGAAAATCATGGTAGTTGAGTTGGGGCGGAACATAAAAAACCGCGGAGCAACCCGCGGTTTTAGGTCCCTCGCAAAGAGCGGCATCCGGCGCGCGAGAAACAACAGGGCAAAAAAGCCCCGGCTCTTACGCGCCGAACACCTGTTTGAATTTAGAGGCTCAACACCTCATCCAAAATCTTCACCACTTGATCAACCCCTTTCAAAGAGATTGCAATTCCGGATTGCAGCTTTATTTTACCGCGCTTGCCGCTATTAGGCAAGGGAAAAAACGGATAAAGAGGTTTTTCCGCCAGGCAAAACGCGAGAATGCCCTTTGCTCGTGCCGCGGAAAAACCCACGCCGGCAATGCAGAGGCTCAATGGGTCACGCTGGGCAGGCTATCGAGGTTGTTATCCTCCCGATCGTCGGGAAGAGACTTTAAGTATTCGTTGCCGTTGCGTGTGGCAATGCCAACGCCCTTGATGCCGCCTTCGTGCGCCATGCGCACGCCTTCCTCTTTGGTAACGCAGTTGCCGTCGGAAAGTTGGTAGCCTGTAACGCGGCCGCCTTCCTTGACGAGTGCAACGATCTCCTTCGCGTCCGCATGAGGCGAAGGCACCTCCTTCATGGCGGCCATCGCCAAAAACGACAAATCGCGGAATTCCATGCCCGCTTCCTCCTTTCACGCGGCGAAATACCGCGCAGTGATGTGCTTATCCTTTGAAGCGGTGCGCCTTGCTATTCCCGCTTCGCATTTGTGCTTGAAACAAATGCGGGGAGATGATAAAATTTTCTTCGGGAATGAAGTTCTCCCACGGCAATTTGCCGAAACTGCGTTTGGCTGATGACTTCTATGCTGTTTGCGTAGAAGCGTCGGCTTTTTTTGTGAAAGGCGGGTTTTATGAAAACGGTTCTTTTGGTGGGGCTTGGCGGCATGATCGGTACGATTTTAAGGTATTTGCTCGGGCTTGTTCTCGTACAGGGCGACCTTCCGTTGGTTACGCTTTTGATCAATTTTGCGGGTTCCTTCGTGATTGGCATGGTTGCGGGTTTCGCCGCACTTTCGCGCCTGAATGGCGATGCTGTGCTTTTTTTGCGCACGGGCATCTGCGGCGGGTTTACCACGTTTTCCGCATTTTCTTTAGAAACTTTCCAGCTTTTAGAGAGCCGCAAGTTTGCCGCCGCGGGCATCTACGCAACGCTGAGCATCGTGCTTTGCATTGCGGGCGCGGCGCTTGGCTACGCGTTTGCCCGCTTGTTGACCGAATAAACGCTGCGCTCCTCTGGCAAGCTATGAAAAAAGAAAGGGGAACGCTTTGTGGGCAACAAAATGAAGAGTACGCACAACAAAAAGAAGGAAGACGGTAAATTCCGCTCCAAACATGTAAAGCATGACCCGCCGGCGGAAAGCGCCCGTGCGGTGTTTGGCAAAAAGGGGCCGGAAGAAGGTTCCTTCGATTGAGCGGGGAAACGCTGTTTTTTGAAATACAACAGCATCTATTGAACGACGAAAAGCCGTCGCTCTATTTAGAGCAGGTGAGCAAAACCACGCCTTTTCGGGAGCCGCCTTTTTCCATGCTTTTGCGCCTTAAAAAAACGGAGCAGTCGCCCGTGCATCATCCGGAAGGCAACGTGTGGAACCACACCATGCTCGTGGTGGATGAGGCAGCCGCGCGGCGCGGTGAAAGCAAAGCTCCTGCGGCATTTCTATGGGCGGCACTTCTTCATGACATCGGCAAGCCCGATACCACGCGCGTGCGGCGCGGCAAAATAACCGCCTACGGGCACGATGCGACGGGCGCGGCGCTGGCGGAGCGGTTTTTAAGCGCCTTTGTAACGGAGGAAGCATTTATACGCGCTGTATCCATGCTTGTGCGCTACCACATGCACCTGCTCTACGTTTTAAAGAACCTGCCCTTTGGAGATTTTTCGGCGCTTAGGCGGGAGACGGACGCCGAGCCGATTGCCCTTCTTTGCCTGTGCGACAGGCTTGGGCGGCTCGATCCCGACCGCACCGCAGAGGAACAAAACCGACAGACGTTTTTAAAGAAAATCAAAGCCGAAGCATAAATACAATAGAAAACCGCCGCGCAGATACTCTCGCGCGGCGGTTTTTTCAACAAAACAATCGTTTCAACAAAGCAAAGATTACGTGCTCACTTCGTCCTTTTCTTTAGCGCTCGGTTTGGCGAGGAAGGAGAGCCCAAACGAAAGCGCAACGTGGTATAAAAGCGTGCGCAATTGCGTTTTGACGGTGGCTGTGATATTTTTGATAACATAGGAAATCCCGCAGCACAAAGAGAGAGATTGGTGCAAATACGGAGGTCTCCGTTGTGCGTTGCGAAAATTGTACCTGAAAGGTTGGTAAACCGGCGTTTCCAGAAGTGCTTTTGCTTATAGATGGACTTGACAGGCCGCTGCCGCGTGAAGACCGTCGTCAAGATCAAACTTTTCATGCGCCAAAGCCAGAAAGGCCGCAACAGCACATCCGAGCGTGGCCGTGGCGCGCATGCTTGGCGGCTTGGAGAAAACAAGCGCGGAAACAATGGAAAAATTACCGCTTTGTCGAGAAATAACATATTACGAAGGGAGAAACAACTTGCGCACCTTACTCATCAAAAACGCGGATGCCGTCATTACGGTCGACGAACACGATCGCGTGTTGAAAAACGCGAACATTTTGATTGAAAACAATGTCATCGCCGACATCGGAGAAGGCCCATTTGAGGCCGATGAAACCATCGACGCCAAGGGCTGCTTCGTGTACCCGGGGCTAGTTAATACCCACCATCACCTTTATCAAACGTTTACGAGAAACCTTGAAGCCGTACAAAAGCTTGAGCTTTTCGATTGGCTTAGGGCGCTTTATGAAATTTGGCGCGGCATTGATGAGGAGTGTGTTCATTTTAGTTCCCTTGTAGGCATGGGTGAGCTTCTCAAATACGGCTGCACCACTTGTATGGATCACCATTATGTGTTCCCCGCAAATTCCGAGGGCTTTCTTGCGCGCCAGTTTGAGGCCGCAGAAAAGCTCGGTATGCGTATGTATTCTACACGCGGCAGCATGTCGCGCGGCAAAAGCGACGGCGGGCTTCCGCCCGACGACCTCGTGCAAAATGTAGATACGATCCTTCGCGAAAGCAGGCGCCTTGTCGAAGCCTTCCACGATCCCTCGCCGTATTCTATGAGAAATGTAGGGCTTGCTCCCTGTTCGCCGTTTAGCGTAACGACGGATTTGTTAAGGGAATCCGCCGTGCTGGCGCGCGCTTTGGGCGTAAGGCTTCACACGCATTTGGGTGAAACAAAGGATGAAACGGCGTTTTGCTTGGAGACCTTGGGCAAGCGCCCGCTTGCCTACATGGAGGATTGCGGGTGGCTCGGGAGCGACGTGTGGTACGCGCACGGCATCCATTTCAACGATGAGGAGCTTTCCTTGCTCGCGGCAACACAAACGGGCGTTGCACACTGCCCCGTTTCCAACATGAAGCTCGCCTCAGGCGTTTGCCGCGTGACGGATATGCTGCGCCTTGGCGTGCCGCTCGGGCTTGCGGTTGATGGCAGCGCCAGCAACGATTGCTCCAACCTCCTTGCGGAAATCCGCGCTGCGTACCTCTTACACCGCCTCACCTACAGTGAAAACGCACCTACCGGCTACGATGTTTTGAAAATTGCTACGCGCGGCGGCGCGAAGCTCCTCGGGAGGAACGACATCGGCTCGCTTGAAAAGGGCAAGGCGGCGGATCTATTTATGATCGACGTGCGCGGCGTGGACTCTGCCGGCGCAACACTCGACCCGAAAAACTACCTCGGCACCGTGGGCTATTACCGCCCCGCGAAATGCGTTGTTGTAAACGGCCGCGTCGTTTCGCGCGACGGTGTGCTTTCGGGCATTGATGAGGGAAGCGTTGCGGAACGGGCCAATGGGCTTGTGAAGGAGCTTTTGGCGCGGGCATAGGATGGCAACCATAATAATAAAGTAGCGAGTTTTTTAGAACGAGTCTTAAGCTTCGGGCGGGAACCACGCAACGGTTCCCGCCCGAATTTTCTTTGTGCGGCGGCACGGGTAGGGAAGCGCGCTTCCGAAAAGTGCTTATTTTGCTTTACGCGCGCTCGGACAAGTATTCGGGAATCGTTCTTATTTTTCGCAGTTGACGCAGG
>DLFZ01000227.1:0-287 GCA_002482435.1 Christensenella sp. UBA7707 | reverse complement strand
GGTTTGTCAAAATCCACCGTGTCGCGTGCAATCTCGGGCAACGGGCGCGTCAGTGAGGAAACGCGAAAGCGCGTGCTTGATTATGCGGAGCTTCACGGCTACATGCCAAACGGTATTGCGAGCAGCCTTGCGCGCTCGCGCACGGACAACATCGCTGTGGTCATGCCGACAGAGGCGTTTCAAAACGAGATCCCGTTTTTCCAAGGCTGCCTGATGGGCGTGTGCGAGGCTGCGGCAAAGCGCGGCTATGACGTGTTGGTTGCCACCGTCGGCGAGACGGATGTTTC